>DASVRH010000324.1:0-3037 GCA_036388715.1 Solirubrobacteraceae bacterium
CGCCCACGTCGGTCTGCGGCTTGACGGCGACGAGCACGCCGATCAGCGGGCCGCCTGCGCGCTCGCGCAGCGGGGCGGTGACGCGCACGTCGCCGTCGCCGATCGCGCGCGTCGTCCGGACGTCGTTGAGCGTGGAGTAGACGGACGGCGGCGTGGTCATCGCGCCCGTGCCGGTGTCGAACTGCTCGCGCGGGACGGCGTCGTACAGGACGATCCGCGCGCCGGTGCGGCGCGCGAGGCCGAACGCGGCTCGGTAGTCGGCGCCGCGGCCCCTGCGCGGCATGCCCTGCTCGATCCCCGGCCGCGCGCTGACGACCGCGGCCTGGAGGCTGCGCGCGCTCTCCTCGCGCAGGCGCTCGCGCAGCGGCCCGAGCAGGGTGAGCGCGGCGGCGAGCAGCGTGACCGCCGCCGTCAGGACGAGGGCGGCGAGGAGGCGGGGTCGGAGCCCGTAGGGCCTGCGCATCGCTCGCCTAGGGTGCCTGGAACCGGTAGCCGGCGCCGCGCACGGTCAGGATCAGCTCGGGCGACTCGGGGCGCTCCTCGAGCTTCTCGCGCAGGTGGCGGATGTGCACGTCGATCGCGCGCGGGTCGCGGTAGGCGCTGTCGCCCCAGATCGCGCGCAGCAGCTCCTGGCGGTTGAAGAGCCGGCCGGGGGAGGAGATCAGGCAGGCGAGCAGCTCGAACTCGCTGAACGTCAGCTTCACCGGCTCGCCGCGGACGGTCACGACGCGCTTGCGGCGGTCGAGGGAGACCGGGCCGACCGTGGCCAGCGACCCGTCGTCGAGCACGCGCCCGCCGGCCCGGCGCAGCACGGCGCGGATGCGGCTGCGCAGCTCGGCCAGCCCGAACGGCTTGGTGACGTAGTCGTCGGCGCCCGCCTCGAGCCCCTGCACCGCGTCGGCCTCGCTGTCGAGCGCGGTGAGCATGATGATCGGGACGACGTTGCGCTGCGCGCGCAGCTCGCGCGCGACGTCGTAGCCGGAGGGGCCGGGCCCGAGGGCGACGTCGAGCAGCACCACGTCGAAGCCGTCGCTCGAGGCCTGCTCGAGCGCCCCGGCGCCGTCCGGCACGGCGACGACCTCGTGGCCCTCGCGCGCGAACGAGCGCTTCAGCAGATCGCGCAGATCCGCCTCGTCGTCGACCACCAGGATGCGCAGCGCCGTCGTCATCTCCGGCGGGGATGCTATTTGCCGGGTAGGGTCGGCGCATGAGCTCTCGTGGTCTCGCAAGGACGCTGCTCCCGGCCCTCGCCGCGGCGGCGGCGCTCGCCGCCCCGGCCGCCGCTCCGGGATCCCAGGACGCCTACGTCGTCGACTTCCAGACCGGCGCGGTGAGGGGCTACGACGTCGAGGACGACGGAACGCTCACGGAGTTCCCCTCCTCGCCGTTCGGCGGCGGCACGACCAGTGCGGAGGGCGTCGCGGTGTCGCCCGACGGACGCCACGCGTTCGTCGTGTACAGCGACGACGAGGAGCTCCTGTCCTACGTGCGAAGCGCCGACGGATCGCTCGAGCCGGCGCCGGGGTCGCCGGGCGCCACGGGAGGCGGGCCGTACGGCATCGCGATGACGCCGGACAGCCGCTTCGTGTACACGTCGAACACCAGCGACGACGACGTGTCGGGGTTCGCGATCTCGTCCGACGGGTCGCTCGAGGAGCTTCCCGGCTCCCCCTTCCCCGCCGACACCAACCCCACCGGCCTCGCGATGAGCGCCGACGGCACGCGCCTCTACGTGGCGACGCTGAACGCGACCGTCGTCGCCTACGCGGTCGGGGACGACGGCGCGCTCGACGAGCTCTCGGGCTCGCCGTACCCCACGGGCGAGGATCCGTACGCGACCGTCCTGGCCCCCGACGGCGACCACCTGTACGTCGCCGCCCGCGGCTCCGACAACGCCGTGAACGTGTTCGCGGTGGAGGCGGACGGCTCGCTGACCGACCTCGCCTCGCCGGCGGCCACGGAGGACAATCCCTTCGGCCTGACGATCACCCCCGACGGCGAGCACGTGTACACGGGCAACGCCGGCGGCAATTCGATCAGCGCCTTCGAGGTGGAGGCCGACGGGACGCTCACCGAGCTCGCCGCCTCGCCCTACGAGCGCGCGGTCGACATCAACCACCTCACCACGGACGCGGCCGGCCGGTACCTCTACGCCGGCAACGCCTCCAACGACGAGGTCACGGCCTTCTCGATCGCCGGCGACGGCGAGCTCACCGAGCTCGCGGACTCGCCGTTCGACGGAGCCCCCGGCGACTTCCAGGCGATCGCGCTCTCGCCCGAGCAGGGCCCGGCGCCCGCGTTCGCCGCCACCGGGAGCGGCCAGACGGTGGACTTCGACGCGTCACAGAGCAGGACCGACGACCCGTTCACGCTGCGGTGGGACTTCGGCGACGGCACCACCAGCGAGGGCGGCCTCGAGACCAACCACCGCTACGGCGCACCCGGGACCTACGCCGTCACGCTGACGTTGGCCGAGTCGGGTGGCCCCTGCGAGGTCGCGTTCCTCACCGCCGGGCAGACCCCGTTCTGCAACGGCCTGCCGACGGCGAGCGTGACGCAGGACGTCGTCGTCGCGGCCGACCCGTCGCCGCCGATCGTGACGCCGGCCCCCGGGGGCGGCCCGCTGCCGCCCGACGTGACCAAGCCGATCATCGCCTCGCTCGGCTTCTCGCGTGCGCGGTTCCGCGCCGCCCCGCGCGGCGCGACCATCGCCGCCGCGCGCGTCGGGACGCGGGTGCGGCTGACCGTCTCCGAGGCGGCCACCGGCGCCTTCCGCGTGCAGCGGCGGACGATCGGCCGGCGGGCCGGCGGGCGCTGCGTCGCGCGTCGACGCTCCAACACCAGGCGCCGTCGCTGCGTGCGCTGGGTCCGGAAGGGGAGCTTCAGCGTCCCGCTGCGGCAGGGCGCCAACGCCTTCACCTACCGCGCGCGGCACAGCGCCCGGCGCCTGCGCCCTGGGCGCTACCGCATGATCGCCGTCGCGCGCGACGCCGCCGGCAACGTGTCCGCCCCGCGGCGCCGCGGCTTCCGGATCGTC
>DASVRH010000325.1:0-2249 GCA_036388715.1 Solirubrobacteraceae bacterium
ATCCAGGCCGCCGACTACGACGTCAAGAAGGCCGAGACGGGGATCATCTACATCGACGAGGTCGACAAGATCGCCCGCAAGGCCGACAACCCGTCGATCACGCGCGACGTGTCCGGCGAGGGCGTCCAGCAGGCGCTGCTGAAGATCCTCGAGGGCACGACCGCCTCGGTCCCGCCGCAGGGCGGCCGCAAGCACCCGCACCAGGAGTTCCTGTCGATCGACACGACGAACATCCTGTTCATCTGCGGCGGCGCCTTCGCGAACCTCGACAAGGTCATCGAGCGCCGCGTCGGCCACAAGGGCGTGGGCTTCGGCGCCGCGATCGAGTCGAAGGCCGACCGCGACAAGGGCGAGGTCTTCGAGAAGTGCCTCCCCGAGGACCTCGTCAACTACGGGCTGATCCCCGAGTTCGTCGGCCGCCTGCCCGTGGTCTCCGCGATCCACCAGCTGTCGCGCGACGACCTCGTCACGATCCTCACCGAGCCGCGCAACGCGCTCGTCAAGCAGTTCCAGCGCTTCTTCAGCTTCGACGGCATGGAGCTCGTGTTCTCCGACGACTCGCTCATCTCGGTCGCCGACAAGGCGCTCGAGCGCGAGACCGGCGCGCGCGGCCTGCGCTCGATCATCGAGGAGATCCTGCTCGAGGTGCAGTTCGAGCTGCCGTCGCGCCGCGACGTCAAGAAGGTCGTCGTCACCAAGGAGACGGTCGAGAAGGGCCTCTCCCCGACGCTCGTCACCGAAGCGGCCGACGACACCGGCGAGCAGCCGGCGCTGCGCGAGCAGTCCGCCTAGCCGGTGCCCGCCGGCGCCGCCCTGCGCGCACTTCCCTGGAAGCGGATCCTCGCCGTCGCGCGCGTCGTCCTCGAGCGCTTCTCCGAGGACATCCCGAAGAAGGACCGCCAGCGGCTCGCCGCGCTGCTGCGCAAGTCGAAGGGCGATCCCCGCCGCCTGACCACGGCCGAGCGGCGCGAGCTCGTCGCGATCGTGCGCCAGGTCGACGTGGCGAAGCTGGGTCGCGAGGTGGCCGGCATGCTCGCCCTCGCACGCACCGGTCGCCTGCTCCGGCGCGGCTAGCTACCCAACCCTCACCACGTTTGGCGCGTTCACCTTCCGGTGGACGCTTTCGACTCCGTGCTCAGCGCCGCCCGCGCCGGTGCCGACTGGGCGTGGGAGCGCATCTACTCCGACCTCTCGGGTCCGGTGGTCGGCTACCTGCGCGTCCACGGCGCCTCCGACCCCGAGGACGCCGCCGGGGAGGCCTTCCTCCAGGTCGTGCGCGACCTGCCGCGCTTCAGCGGCGACGAGCGCGACTTCCGCGCATGGGTGTTCACGATCGTGCACCGGCGGCTGCTCGACGACCGCCGTCGCCGCGCGCGCAAGCCGACGGTGCTCCTCGAGGACGACGACGTTCCGCGGGTCGGCGGCAGCTCGCCGCCGGCCTCCGAGGGCGCGTTCGCCGCGGTCGACCGCGCCCGCGTCCTCGCGCTGCTCGCCGAGCTGCCGCCCGACCAGCGCTCGGTGCTGCTGCTGCGCATCGTCGGCGACATGACGGTCGAGGAGGTCGCGCGCGCGGTGGACAAGCGGCCCGGCGCCGTCAAGGCGCTCCAGCGACGCGGGCTGAAGCGGATCGAGAAGGCCTACGCGCCATGAGAGCGCGGGCCGTACCCCTGCGCGGGGTCGCGGCGATGACGGAGACATGAAGAGCATCACTCGCACCACCGCGGCCACCACGGCCGCCATCGCTCTCCTGGCCACGCCGGCCTTTGCACAGGGTCAGGACCAGGAGCCCCGCGGGAAGGGTCAGACCACTTCTCCCGCGAAGATCTGCAAGAACGAGTCGAAGAAGAAGACGAACCACGGCAAGGGCAAGAGCCCCTTCGCCGCGTGCGTCGTCGGCGTCAAGCGCCAGCAGGTCGAGGCGCAGACCACGCCGGAGCCCACCGAGCAGCGCGCCCCCGGGCAGATCTGCAAGGACCAGTCGCGCAAGAAGGACAAGAACGACGCCAAGTCGCCGTTCGCCGGCTGCGTGAAGGGCGTCACCGTCACGCGCAAGGAGCAGCGCGAGGCCGAGCAGGAGCAGCAGTCCTAGCGGACCAGTCGCTCGCCTGAGCGACACGAGCAAGATGACCCTCCGCCGCCAGGACATCGACGTGCACGACCCCGCCCTCAGGGCGTTCGTGGACGACGTGCGCGCCGCGGTCGACTCGCCCCCGGGCGAGGAGACCGCGCGGCGGCATCTCGCCGCCAGG
>DASVRH010000326.1:0-5351 GCA_036388715.1 Solirubrobacteraceae bacterium
GTGAGGATGATCAGCGCCGCGGTGCGGCGGCCCGCGGGCGTCATGTCGCGGACGAGGCCGGCCAGGCCGTTGCCGGCGATGAGCAGCGTCGCGATCCCCGTCGTGGCGCCGCCGAGCAGGATGCCGACGGCGATGATCAGCTCGTGCAGGCCGGGCCGCTCGGCCCAAGGCGCGCCCGTGTGCTGGGCCTGGAAGAGCAGCGTCGGCAGCCACGGCAGGTAGGCGACCGCCGCGGCGCCGTAGCCGATGAGCGCGTCGCGCAGCAGCGGGCGACGCTCGTCCGGCCCGGCCGTCCGCCACAGCCATGCGAGCGCGAACACGGTGCCGGTCGCGAGGAACAGCCCCCAGTTGTGCGTGTAGATCAGGAGCGTGAGGACGAGCGTGAAGGCGGGCAGCAGCCGCCGGTCGCGGTCGACGAAGACGCGCAGGAACGTCGCGCTCGTGAGCAGGCCGAGCAGCGCGACGAGCGCGTACATCCGCGTCTCCTGCGCGTAGAACGTCAGGAACGGGTTGATCGCGGCGAGCGCGGCGGCGAGCCAGCCGGCCCGCGCCCCGAACAGCGTGCGGGCGGCCCAGAACGCCGCGGGGACCGAACCGAGCGCGAAGACGACCGACAGCGAGTGCGTCGCCTCCTCGGAGTCACCGAACAGCTCCATCCAGACGTGGAGGAGCAGGTAGTACAGCGGCGGCGAGCCGTCCTGCTCGAGCACGCCGGGGATGTCGAGGAGGCCATACGACGCGATCCCCACCGACAGGCCCTCGTCGATCCAGAACGCGGCGTCGAGCGCGCGGGTGCGCAGGACGAGCGAGACGATCGTGAGCGCCGCGACGCCGGCGGCGAGCCAGGCGAGGCTCGCGGGCCTCGCGCGGGCGCTCGTCGCCAGCGCGGTCGCGCGCTCGCGAAGGCCGGCCGTGCGCGGGGTGTCGGCGGTCGTGCTCATCGGCGGCCCTGCGCAGGGTCGCAGTCGGCGGTGACGATCCACGTCCCTCCGCGGGCCAGCTCGCTGCGGCCGCGCTTGTCCGCGAAGGCGGGAGCGCGGCCTCGCGCGCCGGCGGTGTGCTTGACGTGGAAGACGACGGCGGGGCGCTCCTCGTCGGGATCGAGGTCGACCTCCTGGGAGTGCACGCCCAGATACCACGCGACCTGCGGGACGAGGAACGGGTTCGTGTACGCGTGGCCGCAGTCGCGCAGGAAGGCGGCGCCGCCCGAGTCCTCGATGACGCGCGGCAGGGCGTCGGTGTTCCGCGCCTGGTACTTCACGCTGCGGACCTGGTCGTCGAGCTCGCCGATCTCGTTGGTCGCGAAGGCGGCGACGAGCGCGACGGCCGCGACGGCGAGCGCGGCGGGGTGTCCGCGGAGGCTGGGGAGCGCCGCGCGGACGAAGCCGGCCGCGCCGAGCACGATCAGCAGCGCGACCGGCGGGATGAGGTATCTCAGGTTGCCGCTGAAGCCATTGCTCGTCATCGCGGCGACGAGGACGATCCAGCCGAGCGCGAAGGCGGCGAGACCGAGCGAGGCGCGGTCGCGCCGCGCGACGGCGAGGGCGAGCAGCAGCGCGACGCCGGCGAGGCTCGGCCAGGAGAGCAGCTCGACGGTGTCCTCGAGCACGGCGAGGAACGGGTTGTCGGCGAAGGCGGCGCTGTCGGGGTTGGGCTGCTGGGCGCGGTCCGAGGCGCGCAGGGCATTGCCCGAGCCCCACAGCTCCGGGCCGAGCCAGAGGATCGGCAGGCTGACGAGCCCGCCGGCGACCCACGGGAGGCGAGAGCGGTCCTCGTAGAGCAGCCAGAGCGCGTAGAGGCCGAAGAAGGGCCACGCCTCCGGCCGGAGCAGGGCGACGCCGAGCCCGAAGGCGAAAGCGACGCCGCGGCGATCGTGGAGGTGGGCGAGGATCGCCGCGAAGAGCAGTGCGACGAGCAGCCCCTCGGAGTTGCCCAGCGCGCCGTTGCGCAGCCACCAGGGCGAGCAGACGATCCCGGCGACGGCGGCCAGGCCCGCCACCGCGCCGGCCCGGCGATCGCCGACCAGCCTCACGGCCAGCAGGAACCCGAGCGGCAGCGCGGCGATCGAGCCCGCCCGCGCCACGACGAGCCAGAGGTTCGGCGCCGCCGTATCCCCGAAGAGGGCGAACACGGTGGTGAAGAGGACAGGCAGCGGCTTCCACGACGGCCCGTCGACGGTGTCGAGATCGAGCTGCGTGATCTCGCGGCCCCAGATGATCCAGGCCCACGGGTCGTACGTCGGCGCGGACGGGAAGAGGAGGCTGAGCGCGGCCAGCGCGACGCTGCCGGCGACGATCGCGACGGGGACGGACACGCGGCGGGTCACTCCCCGCCGCAGGGCGTGGGCGCGTGGCTCGATGAGCATGCGAGGACGCCACGCCGACCGGGCGCGGCGGACCACAGGGTACCCTCGGGTCGCGCGATGACCGTCGTACGCGCCCGCGCGCTGACCAAGACGTTCGGCGCCGGCCGCGCCGCGCGCACCGTGCTCCGGGGCGTCGATCTCGACGTCGCCGCCGGCGAGCTGGTCGCCGTCGTCGGACGCTCCGGCAGCGGCAAGTCGACGCTGCTCCACGTGCTCGCCGGGCTCGACCGCGTCGACTCGGGCGAGATCTCGGTGGCCGGCGTGCGCGTCGACGGCGCCTCGGACCGGGCGCTGACCGACCTGCGCGGCCGGGCGATCGGCTTCGTCTTCCAGTTCTTCCACCTGGTGCCGGAGCTGACCGGCGAGGAGAACGTGCTCCTCCCCACCCGGGCGCGGCCCTCGGCGAACGGATCCGCGAGCCGCGCCGCCGACCTCATCGAACGCCTCGACCTCGGGCTAGTCGCGTCCTCCCTCCCCCACGAGCTGAGCGGCGGCGAGCAGCAGCGCTTCGCGATCGCGCGGGCGCTGGTCAACGACCCGCCGGTCGTCCTCGCCGACGAGCCGATCGGCAACCTCGACCCGGCCGGCGGGTCGGTGGTGCTGGACCTGCTGCGCGCGGCCGCCGACGAGGGCCGCGCCGTCGCGATGGTCACGCACCAGCCCGAGGCGGCGGCGATCGCCGACCGGGTCGTGCGGCTCGAGGACGGCCGGATCGCCGGATGAGGCGCCGCGCGTGGCTCGCCGCGGCCGTCGTCTTCGCCTCCTCGCTCGTCGCCGGCACGGCGCTGACCGCGGCGATCTCGCTGTCGGGCGGGTTCGAGCGCGCGGCGGACCGCGCCGACCTCCCGGACCTCGTCGTCCGCTTCGACGGCATCCCGCGCGAGGAGGCCGAGCGGCGCTTCGACGCGCTGCCGAACGTCGAGACGACCCGCTTCCGGACCGAGTTCGGCCACGCCTTCCTCGCCGGCGAGGACGACAGCAGCGAGGACGGCGCCGTCCACTTCGTCGGGCCCGGCCGGCGCGGCTACGCGATCCTCGAGGGGCGCGACCTCGAGTCGCCGGACGAGACGGTGGTGGAGGCGGGCGTCGCGCGCGAGTGGGATCTGGAGCCCGGCGACACGCTCGGCGTCGGGCGCGGCGAGCTGCGCGTGGTCGGCGTGGCGCTCTCGCCCGACAACGTGGCGTTCCCGCTGGCCAAGGTGCCGAGGGTCTACGTCTCCCGCGACGCGTTCCGCGGGCTGCGCGTCGACCTCGCGCAGGTCTGGCTGGAGGACCCGTCGCGGGCCGACGTCACGCTCGTCCAGGCGCGCGCGGTGTCGTTCGGGCTGAACGACCTGCGCTTCGTGACGCGCGACGGCGTCCGGATCCTGATCGGCCAGGCGGCGGGGATCGTCATCGCCCTGCTCGTCGCCTTCTCGCTCGTGGCGGTCGCGACCGCGGGCGTGATGCTCGGCGCCTCCGCGCGATCGGAGGTCGCGCGGCGGCTCCCGTCGATCGGCGTGCAGCGCGCCGTCGGGTTCTCGCGCCGGGCGATCGTGCGCGAGCAGGCGCGCAGGGGCGCGGCCGTGGCGGCCCCCGCGGCAGCGCTCGGGATCGCCGTCGGCGCGCTCACGATGCACGGCGCCGCGCAGAGGCTGCTCGAGGCGCTCAACGAGCTCGGTCCGGGAGTTGCGCTGGTCTGGTGGCTGCTCGCGGCGTGGGCGGCGATCGTCGCGCTCGTCGCCGCCGCTTCGGCGTGGCCGGCGTGGAGGGCGACGAAGGCCCCCGTCGCGGCGCTCCTGCGGGGAGGAGAGCTTGCGGTGGGAAGACGCCCCCGGCGCTGGCTGCGCCCCCGACGGCACCCCTCCGGGCGGAGAGCGCCTCGCGGCGGCGGCCTCGCGGTCCTCGGCGCGCGCCTCGCCTCCGCGCGCCGGGCCCGGTGGGCGGCGACGGTCGCCGTGCTCGCGGCGGCGAGCGCGACGCTCGTGCTGCTGCTCGCGCTCGCGTCGCTGCTCGTCGCGCTACGCGACGACCCCGGCACCGTCGGCAAGCGCTACTCGATCACGGCGAACCTCCCGCCCTCCGCGGTCGACGACGTCGAGCGGATCCCCGGCGTCGAGGCGGCGGCGGAGCGGCTGTCGATCGAGGCCTCCGCGGCGTTCTCGCTCGGCCAGCAGCTGCGGCTCGTCGGCTTCGACGCGGGCAACGAGAACTTCGAGGCGCCGCCGCTGGCGGAGGGCCGCCGGCGGAAGGCGATCGACGAGGCGGAGGTCGGCGTCGGGCTCGCGGACGCGCTGGGCCTGCGGCCCGGCTCGCGGCTCGTCGTCGCGCTGCCCGGCGGCGCGGAAGGGCGCTTCCGCGTCACCGGCATCGTCCGCGCGCTCGAGAACGACGGCCGGGTCGCGTACGTCCGCGACGAGCGCCTCGACCAGCTCGGCGCCGGCGGCCGCCCCGTCGTCGCGGTCCGGCTCGAGCGGGGCGCCGACCGCGCCGCGGTCAACCGCGCGCTGACCGACCTCGGCGCCCGCCCGAGCGAGGCCACCGCCGCGACGACGAACAACCGGCGCTTCCTCGGCGTCCTCGCCGCGGTCCTGCGGATCGTCGCCCTGACCGTCGCGCTGGTCTGCCTCGTCGTGCTCGCGCAGGCGCTCGTCCTGACCGCGCGTGAGCGCCGCCCCACGCTCGCGCTGCTGCGCACGGTGGGCGGCGGGCGCGGCGCGCTCGCCCGTGTCCTCGGGGGCGCGTGCGCGGCCGTCCTCGTCCCCGCCGCGCTGCTCGGCGTCGCCCTCGAGGTGCTCGTCCTCGGCCCGCTCGTCTCCTCGCTCGCCGCCGGCTACGCCGGCCTCTCCCTCCAACCCTCTCCCGGCCACCTCGCCCTCGCCGGCGCGGGCCTCGCCGTGCTCGGCGCGATCGCGGTGGCGGTCGTCGGCCGGCGCGTTGCGTCGGAGCCCGTCGTCGCCGGCCTGCGGGAGGAGGCGTGATGCGCGCGCGACGGGGGGTGGCGGTG
>DASVRH010000327.1:0-7612 GCA_036388715.1 Solirubrobacteraceae bacterium
GCGTTCCCCAAGTCCGCGAGGGGACTGGACCCGCTGTCGGGGGCGCCGGCGCCGGTCGACGACCGGCAGGTGCGCGAGCTGCGCCTCAGACCCGTCTAGAGCGAAGCGGTCAAGACCGGCCGGACGAAGGTCCTCGAGATCTGCAGGCGGGGCCGGAGGCCCCAAGCCGTGCTACGGCTTCACGCGGAGCGCCTTGCCGACGAGCTCCTCGAGCTCGCCCGGCACGGTGAGGCCGCCGACGGTCCGCGCGCGGCCGGCGCGGTCGATGACGAGCACCGTGGGCGACGTCACGACGGGGACGCCGCTGGTGATCGGCTCGTACTCGGCGAGCTTGGTGATCGGCGCCTGGTGGACCGCGACCTTGCCGTGACGGCGGTCGAGGCCCTGGACGACGCGGTGGACCGCGCGGTCGTCGCTGAGGCGGCGATCCCAGAAGAGGAGGACGGCGACCTTGCCCTCGACGACGTCGTCGAGGACGGCCAGGGCGGCCTTCGAGGCCTTCGTCCCGGCGGCCTTCTCGAGGTCGACGCGGCCGGCGGCGCGATCGGCGTCGGCCTTCGCGGGGGCGGCGGTGGCCGGGCTGGCGGGGTCGGCGGTCTCGCCGGCCGAGCCGGCGGCCGACTCGTGCTTGGCGGCCGACTCCTGGGAGGCGCCGACGGCCTGCTGGGCCTTCTCGGCGGCCTTGCCGGGGGCGCTC
This sequence comes from Solirubrobacteraceae bacterium, assembly GCA_036388715.1. Classification (GTDB taxonomy): domain Bacteria; phylum Actinomycetota; class Thermoleophilia; order Solirubrobacterales; family Solirubrobacteraceae; genus CADCVT01. The sequence continues at coordinate 698 of DASVRH010000327.1, forward strand.
TGGGCGGGCTGCGCCGCAGGGGCGGGCGTCGAGGGGTCGGCGACCGGGGGCTTCGGTCGCAGGGCGACGAACCAGATGGCGCAGAACGCCAGAGTCACCCCGAGGGCGATGCGCATCGGCATGGAAACCTGTGCCACGACCTGCTTGGTCGGTCATCCAGCGGTGAAGTTGAGCCTGGGACCGCACCTCGGACGAACGGCCAGTGTTCGCAGCCCCGGAAGCCAACCCGGGAACCCCTCCGCCTGCCATGAGACGAACCCTCCTCCTCGCGCCCTGCGCGCTCCTGCTGACCCTCTCCGCCGCCGCTCCCGCGCACGCCGACTGGACGTGCGAGGGCAGCGCCGTCCGCGGCACCGTCCTCGGCGCCCAGACGATCGAGCCGCTGACCGCCAACAAGGGCGCCGCCACCTGCACGGCCCAGCGGGCCGGCCTCGCCGGGGCCACCGCCGGGCTGCCGCTGCCCGTGAGCGTCTCCGCGCTCGGGGCGGAGACGACCGCCGGCGAGAACGAGGTCGGCGCGATGGGCGGGATCGCCGACCTGCGCGTGCGCGCGCTGCCCGAGCTGCCGATCCAGGTCCCGCTCCCCGACCTGAGCCAGGTGCCGACGGTGGACCTCGGCGTGGCCACCGTGGACCTCGAGCCGATCGTCGCCGCGCTGCTGCCCGACGGCCGGCTGCCGAACGCCGACATCGTCCGCCTCCAGGGGCTCGTCGCCTACGCGAACGGCCGGTGCGTCGACGGCGAGGCGTCGCTGACGGGCACCTCGCAGGTCGCGGGGCTCTCCGTCCTCGGGCAGGAGCTGCCGCTCGACCAGGTGGTGGAGCGGACGGTGTCGCTGCTCGACAGCCAGTCGATCGACCCGTCGAACGCGAACCTCGCCGACCTCGACCTCCCCGCCGGGATCACGTTCACGCCGCTCGTGCGCGACACGCTCCAGCAGGCGCTCGACGCGCTGCCGAACATCGAGATCCCCGCGGCGCTGGCGACGGTGAAGGTCACCCCGGCGCAGCAGATCCGCGAGGGCGACCGGCTCACGCAGCGCGCGCTCGAGGTCCAGGTCAGGGTGCTCGGGCAGGCGCTCGTCGACCTCGTGATCGGCGAGGCGACGGTCGGGGCCTCCGGCGCGTCGTGCGCGCCGGCGGTGGCGGGCGGCGCGACGTCGGCCGCGCTGCGGTGCACCACGCGGCGCCTCGTGCTCGCCGACGTCATCCCGGGCCGCCGCCGCGTGCGGCTGCTCGGGTACGCGGACCTGCGCTACGTCGGGAGGACCGTGAACCTCGTCTTCACCGGCACCGGGCGGCGCGTCGCGCGGCGAAGGTCCGGCGCGACGGGTCATTCCGCGCGACGGCGCCGATGCCGCGCGGGAAGCTGCGGTTCAGCGACCGGGCCCGGTACTTCGCGCGGCTCGGCCGCGAGCGCTCGCTGCGGCTGAAGCTCATGCGGCGGATGCAGGTCACGAGCCTGCGCGCGCGGGGGCGGAAGGTGACGATCGCCGGCCGCGTCGTGAAGCCGCTGGCCTCGCCCGTGCGCACGATCGCCGTCCGCCGGCGCGTGTCGTGCAACAAGTGGAGGGTCGTGCGCCGGATCCGCCCGGACGCGAACGGCCGCTTCCGCGTGACGCTCGACGGGCCGCCTCGGCAGCTCGCCGCGACGTACCGCCTGACGACGCGCGTCCGCGCCAGCGCTCGCGGCGACAGCGCCAAGACCTTCGAGACGTTCACGCTCCCGCGGTTCGTGGACCTCGGCTAGGCGCCCCCCGGCGCGCCGCGCCGCCGCACGCCCCCCGCGAGCGGCGGCGCCCGCGCGCCTAGACTCGTCGCGTGGACGAGCGCTTCGAGGACCACCTCTCGCACCCGCGCGGGCGGGGGCGGGCCGTCGAGGGCGGCTCCGACGGCGCCGCCGGAGGAGCGGCGTGCGGCGACCTCGTCCGGATCACGCTGCGGGTCGAGGGCGACCGCGTCGCGGAGGCGGGGTTCGAGGCGAGCGGCTGCGGCGCGGCGATTGCCACCGCCAGCGCGGTCGTCGAGCTGGTCGACGGCGCGCCCGTCCTCGACGCGGCGCGGATCGGCCCCTCAGAGGTGGCCGAGGAGCTCGGCGGCCTCAGCCCCGGGAAGCTCCACGCCGCCGACCTCGCCGCCGACGCGATGCACGTCGCGCTGGGGAAGGCGGTCGCCGCCGCCCCCTCGCGCCCCGCGGACGGGCCCGCGCCGGAGGCCCCTTCGGCGGTTCCGGGGCGGGTGTTGGTCGCGATGTCCGGCGGGGTCGACTCCGCGGTCGCGGCCCTCCTCACGGCGCGGTCCGGCGCCGAGACCGTCGCCGTCACGCTCGAGCTCTGGCGCGACCCGGAGAACGACGGCGAGCGCAGCTGCTGCTCCGCGAGCGCGGTGCGGCTGGCGCGGGGCGTCGCCCACCGGCTCGGCCTCCCGCACCTGACGCTCGACCTGCGCGACGAGTTCCGGGCCGGCGTCGTGGAGCCCTACCTCGCCGACCACGCCGCGGGCGTCACGCCGAACCCGTGCATCCGCTGCAACGGCAACGTCCGCCTCGACGCGATGCTCGACCTCGCCGACCGCCTCGGCGCCCGCGCCCTCGCCACCGGCCACTACGCCCGCATCGGCGAGGACGGCCTCCTGCGCCCCGCCGCCGACGAGGCCAAGGACCAGACCTACATGCTCGCCGGCCTGAGGCCCGAGTCGCTCGCGCGGCTGCGCTTCCCGCTCGGCGACGTGCGCAAGCCGGAGGTCCGGGCGCTCGCCGCCGAGGCGGGCATCGAGGTCGCGAACAGGCCGGACTCCCAGGACCTGTGCTTCCTCGCCGGCACCGGGCGCGCCCGCTTCCTCGCCCGCCACGGCGGGATCGCCGACCGGCCCGGCCCGATCCTCGACGCCGCCGGCGCGACGGTCGGCGAGCACCGCGGGGCCCATCACTTCACCGTCGGCCAGCGCAAGGGCCTCGGCGTGGGCGGCGGCACGCACGAGCCGCTGTACGTCATCGCCACCGACCCGCGGGCCAACACGGTCACCGTCGGCACCCGCGAGGAGCTGGCCACGACGACCGTCCGGCTGAAGGCCATCCGCCTGCACCGCGGCCCCGAGGCGGTGGCCGGCGTGAAGCTCCGCTACCGCTCCCGCGCGGTGCCGTGCCGCCTGGTGGGAAGCGGCGTCGAGCTGGGGGAGCCGTTCGACGGCGCGGCCCCCGGCCAGACCGCCGTGTTCCTAAACCGCGACGGAGCAGTGGTCGGAACTGCGACGATCGCGGCATGAGCCGTCGTCACCTCGCCCTCGCCGCACTCGCCGCGACGGCCTTCGCAGCAGTGCCCTCGACCGCCTCCGCCGCGCTGCGCTCCTACGGGGGCGAGACCAAGGACGAGCAGCCGATCGTCCTGAGCTTCAACACGAGGACCGGCAAGCTCGACCGCGTGGTCGTCATGTTCTCCTCGACGTGCAAGTCGGGCAAGGGCTACTCGTTCGGCACTCGGTTGACGCGCGTCGGCGGCCGCGTGCCGCTCGAGGTCAAGATGCGGCGCGGCGGGCGCTTCACCGCCACGAGCGCGGCGGCCGAGGAGCTGGGCGAGGGCCGCGTGGCCGGCACCGGGGTCATCCTGCGCGGGCGCGTGCGCGGCCGCAGCGTCACCGGCACGATCGAGGCCGCGACCGTCATCGGGCTGCCGGACAGCGAGGAGCCCGAGGACACCTGCACGTACAGCCGCAAGTCGTTCAGCGCGATCAACGCGCGGGGCCGCGTCCTCACCGGCGAGACGTCGCAGGGCCTGCCCGTCGTCATGCAGCTCGACGCCCGCGCCCGCAACGTGCGCGTGCTCGACATCGGCTGGAACGCCGGCTGCGAGCCGCCCGGCTTCATCCAGATCCCCGACGAGCTGCTGCGCTTCCGCATCCGCGGCGGCCAGTTCGGCGACGACTTCGACTACACGACGCGCCTCGACGACGGCACCGAGCGCGTCTTCACCTACCAGCTGAAGGGCCGCGCCAGCCGGCGCCGCGCCTCCGGCACCCTGGACGTCGTCATGGAGGACAAGGGAGGATCGGCCCCGGGCACCTGCCGCACGGGGCCGGTGACCTGGCGAGCGTCGTAGGCTCCGGCGGACGATGACGTCCGACGAGATCCGCGAGCTCTTCCTCGACTTCTTCGCGCAGCGCGACCACAAGCGGCTTCCGTCGGGCTCGCTCGTGCCCGCGGACTTCGACCCGTCCGTGCTCCTCACCACGGCGGGGATGCACCCGCTGAAGCCCTATTTCCTGGGCCAGGAGCCCGCGCCGCACCACCGGCTGACCACGTGCCAGAAGTGCTTCCGCACGCCCGACATCGAGGAGGTCGGGATCACGACCCGGCACCTCACGTTCTTCGAGATGCTCGGCAACTTCTCGATCGGCGACTACTTCAAGCAGGGCGCGGTCGAGTTCGCGTGGGAGTTCTCGCTCGAGCAGCTCGGGTTCGAACCCGAGCGGATCTGGATCTCGGTGTTCGAGGGCGACGACGCGCTGAAGCTGGGGCCCGACGAGGAGGCGATCGAGGCCTGGCTGTCCGTCGGGGTGCCGCGCGAGCGGATCGTGCTCCTGCCCCGCTCGGAGAACTTCTGGCAGGCGGGGACCGTCGGCCCGTGCGGGCCCTGCTCCGAGCTCTACTACGACCGCGGGCCCGAGCACGGCACCGAGGACGACCTGCCCGGCGGCGAAAACGACCGCTTCATCGAGTACTGGAACCTCGTCTTCATGCAGTACCTCCAGGACCCCGAGAACGTCCTGACCCCGCTGCCGGCGCAGAACATCGACACCGGTCTCGGCCTGAACCGGATGGCGATGCTGCTCCAGGACGTCCCGACCGTCTTCGACACCGACCAGTTCGCGCCGCTGGTGCAGCTCGGCAGGGACCTCGCGACGCGCGAGGTCAACGACCGCTCGCTGCGCATCCTCGCCGACCACGCGCGCGGCATGACCTTCCTGCTCGCCGACGGCGTGGTCCCGTCGAACGAGGATCGCGGCTACGTCCTGCGGCGCGTCATGCGCCGCGCGATCCAGCACGGCCGGCGGCTCGGGATCGAGGGCTCCTTCCTGCCGCGCTACGGCGACCTCGTCATCGAGCTCATGGGCTCCGCGTACCCCGAGCTCGGGCGCGAGCGCGACGCGATCCAGCGCTGGCTCGACGCGGAGGAGAAGGGCTTCGGGCGCACGCTCGAGCAGGGCACGAAACTCCTCTCCGAGCTGATCGAGCAGGCGCGGGAGCTCGGCGACGAGGGCATCTCGTCCGAGGACGCGTTCCGGCTGCACGACACGTTCGGCTTCCCCATCGACCTGACGATGGAGATGGTCGCCGAGCACGGGCTCGGCGTCGACGAGGCCGGCTTCGAGTCGCTGATGGACCAGCAGCGGGCGCGGTCGGCGGTCGCGCGCTCCGGCCCGGGCGCGGTGGACGAGCTGCGCACCCGGGCCCAGGAGCTCGCGCGCGGCGCGGGCTTCGAGACGCGCTTCGTGGGCTACGAGTCGCTCGAGCAGCACACGACGGTCGGGGCGGTCGAGCAGGTCGACGGGCGGGTGCTGGTCAAGCTCGCCGAGTCGCCGTTCTACGCGACGGGCGGCGGGCAGATCGCGGACTCGGGCGTCGTCGCTTGCGAGGACGGCGACTGCTCGGCGCGCGTCGCCGACGTGCTGCGGCTGGGCGACGACCAGGCGGTCGTCCTCGAGGTGGAGAAGGGCTCGCTGGCGGAGGGCGAGCGCGTCGTCGCGCGCGTCTCCTCGGAGGTCCGCCACGCGACCGAGTGCAACCACACCGCGACGCACCTGCTGCACGCGGCGCTGCGCGAGCGTCTCGGCGGCCACGTCCGCCAGGCCGGCTCCTACGTCGGGCCGGACAAGCTGCGCTTCGACTTCACGCACGGCGAGGGGCTCTCGGCCGAGGACCTCGAGTGGGTGGAGGAGCGCGTCAACGCGCAGGTCGTCGCCAACCAGCCGGTGCGCGCGCTGACCATGCCGCTCGACGAGGCGCGCCGCCTCGGCGCGATGGCGCTGTTCGGCGAGAAGTACGGCGACATCGTGCGCGTCGTGCAGATCGGCGACGGCTCGTTCTCGCGCGAGCTGTGCGGCGGGACGCACGTGCGCTCGACCGCGGAGATCGGGCTCGTGAAGATCCTGTCGGAGTCCTCGTCGGCGGCCAACGTGCGGCGGATCGAGGCGCTCACGGGGCCGGAGGCGATCGGGCTGTTGCGCCGCCACGACGCGCTGCTGCGCGAGGCGGCGACGGCGCTGCGCAAGTCGCCCGCCGACGTGCCGTCGGCGGTCGCCGATCTCCAGGCCAAGCTGAAGGAGTCGAAGAAGGCCGGCCCGGCGAAGCCGTCGGTCGACCTCGCGGCGCTCGCCGACGGCGCGATCCTGCTCGGCGACGCGAAGTTCGTCGGGGCCACCGTCGCGAGCGACCCGAAGGCGCTGCGCGACGTGGCCGACGGCGTGAAGGACCGGCTCGGGGCCGACGGCGTCGTCGTCCTCGGCGCGGAGGCGGACGACCGCGCGCACCTCGTGGTCGCCGTGACCCCGTCCCTCGTCGAGCGCGGCGTCAAGGCGGGCGACGTCGTCAAGCGCGCGGCGCAGGTCGTCGGGGGCGGCGGGGGCGGCCGCGACAACATCGCCCAGGCCGGCGGCAAGGACCCGTCGAAGCTGCCCGAGGCGCTCGACGCCGCCCGCGAGGCGATCGCGGCGGCGCTCGGCGGCTCGTGACGGCCGGCCGCGTCCTCGGCCTCGACTACGGCTCCGCCCGCTGCGGCTGCGCGCTGAGCGACCCGACCGGCACGCTCGCGACGCCGATCGAGGTCGTCGAGCGGCCAGGGACGCGGCGGGGGATGGGGCAGATCCTCGGGCACGTGCGCGCGCACGCCGTGTCGCGGGTCGTCGTCGGCCTGCCGCTCGG
>DASVRH010000328.1:0-5204 GCA_036388715.1 Solirubrobacteraceae bacterium
GTCGCAGCGGCTGCGATGAGTGCAGAGGGGGCGCGGCCCCGGTGGGGCGCGGTGGTGTTGACGCAGGGCGGCCGGCCGGCCCTCCTCCGCCGCGCCGTCGACTCACTTCTCCGTCAGCGCGATGTCGAGGTCGATGTCGTCGTCGTCGGAAACGGCTGGCAGCCGGAGGGCCTCCCGGAGATGGTGAAGGGTGTCGGATTGGAGAAGGATGTTGGCATCCCCGCCGGTCGGAACGTCGGCGTGCCGGCGGTGGAGGGCGACCTCTTGTTCTTCCTCGACGACGACGCGGAGATCGTCGAGGACGACGCGCTCGCGACGCTGGCCGGGATGTTCGGCGAGGTCGGGCTGGTGCAGCTGCGCGTCGAGCCGCGCGAGGGCGAGCGGCGGTCGAGCGACTGGTCGCCGCGGGTCGGGGCGAAGGGCTACGAGGCCTCCGGCGAGGTCACGGCCGTCTGGGAGGGCGCGGTGGCGATGCCGCGGAGGGTGTTCGACGAGGTCGGCGGGTGGCCGGCGGAGTTCCGCTTCGTCCACGAGGGCGTCGACCTCGCCTGGCGCGTGATGGACACGGGGCGGACGGTCCACTACGAGGCGGGGCTCACCGTCCTGCACCCGCCGCCGCCGCTGAACCCGACCCGGCACGCGTACTCGACGTACTACGGCGCCCGCAACCGCGTCTGGCTGGCCCGGCGGCACCTCCCGCTCCCCCTGGCGATCCCGTTCGGCGCGAGCTTCATGCTCCGGACGTGGAGGAGACTCGGGTCGAGGAGGGAGCGGCAGGCGCTGCTGCGCGGCTACCTTGACGGGCTGCGAAAGCCGTGCGGGCCCCGGCGCCCCCTGCGCGCCCGCACGCTCTGGCGCATGACCCGCGCCGGACGACCCCCAGTGATCTAGTGACCACCGAAGCCACGCAGCCCCACCGCCTCGAGGACGAGTTCACCTCGGAGCACCACGTCTACGAGCCGCACACCGTCGGCCTGCCGCCGCTCGGCTCGTACCTGCGCGCGCTGTGGAAGCGCCGCGAGTTCGCCGCCGAGCTGGCCCGGACGAACCTCCGCGCCCAGCACTTCAACACGGCGTTCGGGCTGCTCTGGCTCGTCCTCAACCCGATCCTGCTCGCGACGGTCTACTTCATCCTCGTCGACATCCTGCGCGGCGGCGACCGCGGCGAGGACTTCTTCGCGCACCTCGTGGGCGCGCTGTTCGCCTACTACTTCCTCCAGCAGAGCATGCAGCAGGGCGTCCGCTCGGTCGTCTCCGGCGGGCGGCTGATCCTCAACACCGCGTTCCCGCGCGCGCTGCTGCCCCTGTCCTCCGTCCTGACCGCGTTCTTCCGCTTCCTGCCGACGATCGCGATCTACATCCCGATCCACATCGCCTCCGGCCTCCCGGTCGGCCCGGAGATGCTGTGGCTGCTGCCGATCATGGCGATCCTCGTCGTCTTCGCGTCGGCGATGGCGATGCTCGTTGCCGCCGTCCAGGTCTACTTCCGCGACCTCAAGAGCTTCCTCCCCTACGCGACGCGGATCTGGATGTACGCGACGCCGATCCTGTACTTCGCCCACGAGGTGCCGGACCGCTACGACTGGATCCCCGCGCTCAACCCGCTGGCGCCGATCATCACGGCGTGGAGCACGGTGCTCGACGAGAGCAACTCGCCGGCGCTGAGCGACATGCTGATCGGCACGGCATGGGCCGTCGGGGCGTTCCTCCTCGCCGCCGCCTTCTTCGTCTCCCGGGAGAGGGAATTTGCCGTCCGGCTCTGAGCGGCTCGCGATCCGCGTCGAGGACCTCTCGATCACGTACCGCACGCCGATCGAGCGCAAGCCGACGCTGCGCTCGATGGTCGTCCGCGCCGGCCGGCGCGAGCGGATCGTCGCCGAGATCGACGCGGTCAAGAACGTCACCTTCGACGTGCCGCGCGGGTCGGTGCTCGGCGTCGTCGGCGCGAACGGCGCCGGCAAGTCGACGCTCGTGCGGTCGATCGCCGGGATCCTGCCGCCGACCTCCGGCCGCGTGGAGGTCAACGGCCGCGTCTCGACGCTGCTCGCGCTCGGCGTCGGCTTCAACCGCAAGCTCACCGGCCGCGAGAACGTCGTCCTCGGCGGGCTCGCCGCGGGCTGGACGCGCGAGGAGCTGGCCGAGAAGTACGACGACATCGTGCGCTTCGCCGAGCTGAAGAAGTTCATGGACTACCCGATGCGGACCTACTCGTCGGGCATGTACGGGCGCCTCGCGTTCTCGGTCGCCGTGAACATGGAGCCGGACATCCTGCTCATCGACGAGGCGCTGTCGGTCGGCGACGCGAAGTTCAAGCGCAAGTCCTTTCGCAAGATGCGCAAGCTGTGCGAGGCCGACAGCACGGTCGTCCTCGTCTCCCACGCGCTCCAGAGCATCAAGGACCTCTGCGACCACGCGATCTGGATGCACGAGGGCGAGCTGCGGATGTGGGACGAGCCGGAGGCCGTCATCGACGCCTACACCGACTTCCTCGAGGTCGGCGAGGACGCGGTGACGATGGAGGACGTCTAGCTGTCGCCGACCGTCGTCCCCGGCTGGCGGCCGCGCGACGACGAGTGGCTGGCCCGCGACCCCTCGCCCTACGCCGGCAGGCCGTGGCGGCCGCTGTTCATCGGCGCGTGCCCCCGCTCGGGGACGACGCTGCTGCGGCTCATGCTCGACAGCCATCCGGAGCTGGCGATCCCGCGCGAGACGGACTTCGTGCGGCCGCTGTGGTGGCGGCGGGTCGAGTTCGGCGACCTGAGCGAGCGCGCCGACCGCCGCCAGGTCGCGCGCTGGATCTTCCGCGACCCCGCGTGCGAGGCCGGGCGGCTGCGACGGCGCCCGGGCGAGCGGCTGACGCGCAAGCAGGCGATCCGCCGCGTCACGCGCCGCTCGGCGCCCACGGTCGGCTCGATCGTCGAGCAGTGCTTCCGCCTCTACGCCAACGGCCACGGCAAGCCGCGCTGGGGCGACAAGCGCCCCGCCTACAGCGGCTTCATCGGCCCGCTGTTCGCGATGTTCCCCGACGCCCAGTACGTCAACCTGGTCCGCGACCCGCGCGGGGCGGTCGCGTCGCAGGCGCAGATGGGCTGGGACGCCGAGGACGTCGCCGTGCCGGCGGCGATCGCGCGGTGGGAGGCCGCGATCGAGCGGACCGATCACTTCGCCAGGGACCTGCGCCCCGACCAGCTGCTCGACCTGCGCTACGAGGACATGGTCAGCGACCCGGCCGCCGAGCTGCGCCGCATCTGCGCCTTCGCCGGCCTCGCCGGCGGCGACGGCGCGATCGAGGCCATGCTGGCCGCCGACCGCCGCCACGCGTACAAGGGCATCCACGAGCGGCTCGGCCAGCCGGTCACGACCGCCTCGATCGAGCGCTGGCGCGAGCGCCTCGAGCCGGAGGACGTCGCCCTCGTCGAGCACGCGACCGCCTCGTACCTCGACCGCTTCGGCTACCGCCCCGCCGACGACGTCACCGCGACCCCGTCACGGGAGGGCCTGCGCGAGCTGCGCCGCCAGCGGCGCACGACCCGGCGCGAGTGGCGCGCCTCACGCCGCGGCGAGCTGGTGCGCCGCCTGCGCTACCGCCGCCCCGTCGCCGCCCCCGGGCACGACGGCGCCGCGTAGACCTTCCAGGTGCGGTTGGAGTAGATCGTCTTCCACCCGGGTGGGCGGCGCGCCGTGCGGCGCGGGTAGTTCGAGCGATAGAAGCGCCGGACGTGGCGCACGTCGCGCGGGATGAGCAGCAGCTCGCTGAGCGGCGAGGTGCGCTTGCGGATCGTGCCGACCGAGCCGGGGTCGCCGTCCAGCCACCAGCGGATGTACGGGATCGGGCGGTGCTCGGCGGTCGAGAGCTTGCCGCCGCAGGCCGCGAACGCGCGCTCGACGGCCGGCGCGTTCCCCACCTCGCGCAGGTCGGCGTAGAAGCGCCCGTCGCGCTCGAAGCGCTCGTCGAGGCCCTGGAGCATCTCGACGTGCTTGACGGGGACGAAGGCCAGCGACGCCAGCAGCGCGACGGCGCCCACCGCCATCCAGACGCGGCGCTCGCGCGACCCGCGCGGCAGGAGCATCCAACCCGCGACCGCCAGCCCGTAGAAGAGCGCCAGCAGGATCGCCGGGGTGCGGACGTAGCGGCCGATGAGCGGCAGCCCGAAGATCGGCCCGATCGCGAAGACGACGAGCATCGCCGCCGCCACGGCGAGCGACAGCCACGTCGAGCGGTCCCGGCGGCGGTACAGCCAGGCGAAGAGCAGGCCCGCGGGCACGCCGAGGATGAGCGGCTCGCGCAGCGTGTAGGCGACGTACTGCGCACCCCAGCGCGGGACCTGCGTGATCGAGCGCCGCCGCTCGTTCTCCTCGGCCAGCTCCGCCGTGCCGTGCAGCGAGTGCAGCGGGTCGCCGGTGACGATCAGGTCGGTGAGCGCCCAGAGGATCGGAGCGGCGGCGACGAGGGCGGCCAGGGCGAGGCGGCGGCGCGGCGACGAGGCGGGCCAGAGGTAGAGCCAGTACAGCCCCGCGAGCACCCACGCCTCCGGTCGCAACAACCCGGCGAAGAAGAGGACGACGAGCACGGGCACGCCGCGCCGCGCCCGCTCGGCCTCGAGCAGGACGGCGCCCACGATCAACGCCGCGAACGGGATGTCCTGGTAGGCGAGCAGCGTGTCGCGCAGGATCACCGGGCGCGTCACGACGACCGCGGCGGCGACGACGCCGACCCACGGGTTGCCGAACAGCCGCGCGCCGAGCAGGAAGACGAGATAGGCCAGGACGCCCAGCGACAGCAGGACGATCCAGGTCATGACGTCGTCGGCCAGGTCGCCGAAGGGCAGGCCGATCGACCCGACGAGCGACTGGAGCGGCTTGGGCGTCGGCGCGAAGTCCGCCTCGTACTCGGGCAGGTGGCCCGTCCACGCGTCGCGCGACCACAGGATCGCGTAGCGAGCGTCGTAGTTGAGGTACCAGGGGTCGAAGACGGCGCGCAGGACCGCGGCGACGCCGACGATCGTCGCGCCCGCGGGGAGCGCGCGGCGCAGCATGGCGGGCGAGAACTCTACGAGCGCTGGACGCGGTTGGTGCCCGGGACCTGCACGAAGCGCTGGAGGATCGACGCGTTCGGCGCGCTGTCGGTGACCGGGACCTCGAGGAAGACGGTGTCCATCCGGTCGGGCCGCAGGTCGGCCTGCGCGTAGCCGTGCACGCCGCCG
>DASVRH010000329.1:0-2322 GCA_036388715.1 Solirubrobacteraceae bacterium
ACGGCTGCGCCGGTGACGCCGCACTGAGGCGTCGACGAGCTCTGAGTGCAGCTGGGGCAGGTCGGTCATCGCTCCTCCAGGGTTTCGCGTAGCTGCGCGAGGCCGCGGCTGACGCGCTTGCGCACGACGGCTTCTGAGGTCTGCAGGCCCGCCGCGATCTCGTCGTAGCCGAGCTCGTCCACGACGCGCGCCTGGACGGCGGCGCGCTGGTCCTCGGGCAGGTCGCTCAGCGCCGACGAAAGCGTCGCCGGCACCGAGGCGCCGGCGACGACGCGCTCGAGCTCCTCGTCGTCGAGGTCGGGGCGGGCCACGCCCAGCCGGCGCCGCGCGCCGCGCTCGACGGCGCCGCGCTCCGCCAGCCGGGCGGCCTGGTGGCGCGCGATGCCGTACAGCCAGCCGGCCGCGCTGCCGCGGGCCGGGTCGAAGCGGTGGCAGCCCTCCAGCGCGGCGGCGAAGGTCTCGGCGACGAGGTCGGCGGCCTGCTCGCGGTCGCGCGTGCGGCGCAGCGCCCACGCGAGCAGACCCGGGGCGTGGCGGCGGTAGAACGCCGCGAAGGCGTCAGGGTCGCGGTCCGCCGCGCAGAGGAGTTCCTCGTCGCTCACTGTCCACTACTTGCGGCGAGCCCGCCGCGGTGTGACGCGCCAGCAGCGCGCAGAGCACGGCGGTCGCGCCGAGGTAGCCGATCTCGACCCGCAGGACCTGGTCGTCGACGACCGGCAGGACGAGCCAGATCACGAAGCCGGCGGCGGCGACCAGCCACGCCGCGGCGGCCGCGCGCTGGCGCCCGCGGGCGAGCGCCGCCTGGTTGAGCGTGCCCGCCGCGAGGTGGCAGCCCATCCCCAGCGCGACGAGCGCCAGCCCGCCGCGGGCGTAGTCGAAGTCGCCGCCGAAGAGCAGGTCCATCGCCCATGGGCCGATCGCCAGCAGGCCGAGCGCGACCGCGCCGGCGAACCCCGCGATCGCGAGCAGCGTGACGCGGATCGCGCGGGCGAACTCGTCGTGGCCCTCGGTCGCGGCGAGCCCCGCGAGGTGGGGGAGCAGCGAGGTCTGGATCGCCTGGAAGAGCTGGAGCGGCGCGCGCGCGATGAGCAGGACGTTGAACACGAAGCCGGCGAGCGCCGCGTCCGTCGAGGTCGCGTCGACCGTCAGGACCGCCGCGTTGAGCAGCGTCTGCTCGGCGAGCATCACGAGGAAGACGGCGAGAGCGAACTCGCCGCCGGCGCGCAGGGAGGAGCCCTGCGACCCGCCACCGGTGCGCCTCGACAGCGCCCACGGCACGACGAGCAGCGAGACGAGGGGTGCGGCGAGGATGCCCAGGGCGACGACGTCCTGTCCGTCGGCGATGCCGAGCGCCACCCCGAGCGGGAAGAGGAATCGTGAGGTGCTCTCGAGCAGCACGAGCCCGCCGTACAAACCGAATCGCTGATTCCCGGCGAGCCACCCGCGGGCGAAGTACGACGCCGCGTAGGCGATCACGCCCCCGACCAAGACCCAGTAGAGCGTCGCGGAGCCGTCGAACACGTCGTCCTGGAGGTACGACCGCAGCGGCAGCGCGATGGCGAGGAAGACGAGGGCGAAGCAGGCCTGCAGCGTCAGCGGGGTCCGGAGCGGGTGCTGCTCCTGCCCGAGCGCGCGCCGCTCCGCGATCGACCGGCTGAGCAGCTGCTCGATCGGCCGGTAGATGACGCTGACGATCACGAACATCAGCGACCAGAGCAGTGAGATGCCCTTGTACTCGACCTCGTCGAGCACGTGGGACGCGACCGCGAAGTACGCGAAGGTGACTACGCCGGTCGTGGCGATGCCGACCGACAGGATCCGTGCGCCACGGGCGTACGAGTCAGCCAAGCCGGACGAGCAGCATCGTCCACGGGAACGGCGATCGCGCCTCGACGACCTCGCCGTGCCTGGACAGCAGCTGCACGAACGACCGCTTCGACCAGTGGTTCAGGTGGCCGGGCGTGTTCCCGAGGTCGCGCCAGTACGCGCCGCGCGCCATGTTCAGCCCGCGCCACAGCGGCTCGCGCGGCACGGACACGAGCAGCCAGCCCGACGCGACCCGCGCCATCTCGGCGACGGTGTGCTCGGGATCGGGCACGTGCTCGAGCACCTCGATCGCGGACGCGACGTCGAAGGCGTCGTCCTCGAACGGCAGGTTCTCGGCCTTCATCACGCGGTAGTCGAGGTTCGGCGCCTGGCGCTTCTCCCACTCGGCGTGCAGGTGCGGGTCGTCGAGGTCGATGCCGACGACCGGGCCGTCGATCCGCTGCGCCCACTTGTGGGTCAGCACGCCCTCGCCGCAGCCCACGTCGAGCAGCGACG
>DASVRH010000330.1:0-5731 GCA_036388715.1 Solirubrobacteraceae bacterium
ATCTGGTTCGCGGTCGACTCGCTCGAGTACCTGCGCCGCGGCGGGCGCGTCGGCGCCGCCCAGGCCTGGCTCGGGGGCGCGCTGAAGATCAAGCCGATCCTCTCGCTCGAGGACGAGATCACGCCGGTCGAGCGGGTCCGCACGTCGCGCAAGGCGTTCGAGCGGATGGTCGACTACATGCGCTCGCTCGAGGGCGACGGCGCGGACGCGTGGATGGTCCAGCACATCCAGGCGCCCGACGTGGCCGAGCGCCTCGTCGAGCGCGGCCGCGAGATCTTCGGCAGCGAGCCGGTCTGCGTCTCCGAGGTCGGCCCCGTCATCGGCGCGCACGTCGGGCCCGGGCTCGTGGGGGTCGGCGGGATCCCCTCCTCCTTCCTGCAGTAGGCCGTCCGCGCCGCGGGTCAGAGTTCTCGGGGCGTGCGCAACGTCTCGACCCCGCGACTCGTGTTCCAGTCGGTGCTGGTCATCGTCGGCGTCTGCGTCTCGCTGTACCTGGTCTACCTGCTGCGCCAGCCGATCGGGTGGGTGCTCATCGCCGGGTTCCTCGCGCTGGCCCTGGCGACGCCGGTCAACTGGCTCGCCCGCCGCATGCGGCGCGGCCTGGCGATCGCGATCGTCTACGTCGGGCTGCTCGCGATCCCGATCCTGCTCGCGCTCATCATCGTCCCGCCGATCGTCACGCAGGTCGACGACCTCGCGCGCGACGTCCCCGGCTACGCGCAGGACCTGCGCGAGTTCGTCGAGGAGAACGAGCGGCTGCGCGAGATCGACGAGGACTACGACATCACGGGCCGCATCACCGAGGAGGCCGGGAAGCTGCCGGGGCGGGTGGGCGACGCCGCCGGGATCCTCGGCGACATCGGGATCGGGCTCGTGAACTCGATCTTCGCGATGATCACGATCCTCGTCCTGACCGCCTTCATGCTGGGCAGCGGGCCGCGGTGGCGGAGAGGGGCGCTGTCGCTGATGCCTCCCGAGCGGGCCGCGCGGTTCGACCGCGTGATGGAGCGGATCGCGGCCGCGGTGGCGGGCTACGTCGCCGGCGCGATGGCGATCGCGCTGATCGCGGGCACGCTGACGTTCATCGTCCTCACGATCCTCGGCGTGCCGTTCGCCGGGCCGCTCGCCGTGCTCGCGGGCTTCATGTCGCTCATCCCGCTCATCGGCGCGACGATCGCGGCGGTCCTGATCGGGATCGTGACGCTGTTCAACGACTTCCCCACCGACACGATCGTGTGGACGGTGTGGGCGATCGTCTACCAGCAGCTCGAGAACAACCTCGTGCAGCCGCAGATCCAGAAGCGGACGGTGGACGTGCAGCCGTTCGTCGTCCTCTTCGCCGTGCTGTGCGGCAGCGCGCTGCTCGGCGTGCTCGGCGCCCTCGTCGCCATCCCGGTCGCGGCGTCGATCCAGATCTGCATCCGCGAGTGGTGGGCCTGGCGGCACGAGGAGCTCGCGCGGGCCCGGTCGACGAAGGACGTGACGAGCTCGACGGGCGGTCACGCGGACCTGCCGCCGCCCGAGCCCAGCCCGGCTTAGAGCCGCTACTTCTTGCGACCGAAGAGGCGGGGGATCACGGCGATCCCTCCGCCGATCACGAAGCCGGCCACCGCCGCGCCGATCAGCACCTTCTGCTGGTTGCGGACGATCTGCGAGCGCCAGTCGGTGGCGCGCTGCACGTCGCCGCGCAGGCGGTTGACGGCGTCGCCGAGCTCGCGCCGGTGCTGCTCGATGTCGCGCCGGATGTCCTCCGGCGACCGCTGGCTTGTGCCGCTCACGAGCTGACGGTCTCCTTGATCCGCTTGGCCTCGTCGATCGCCATGTCCGGCGTGGGCGGGGAGCCCTTCTTGATCCAGCGCACGCCGAGCAGGCCGGCGATGGCCGCGATCAGGAAGAGGAACCCGGTCACGACGGCGTAGCCCCAGACGAGCTTGTCGTCGAAGACCCAGTCGGCCAGCGCGATGGCGACGAAGTGGAAGAAGTAGATGAGGCCGAAGACGGCCATGATCCCGGCGACGGCCGCGACGGCGATCCCCTTGCCGAGCGACTTGGCCTTGATGCTGATCTCGGTCTTCGCGAGCTCGATCTCCTCGCGGACGAGCAGCGACGCCTTCTCGGAGATCTCGGCGACCGTGTGGCCGATCTGCTGCGGCTGGGACTTCTCGTCCTGCGCGGGGTCCGGCATCTGGTAGGCCATCAGCCGGCGATCTTCCTCAGGATGAGAGCGAGCGCGAAGCCGCCGGCGAACGCGGCGCCGACGAGGGCCTCGGGCTTCTCGGTGACGGGGATGCCGCCCTCGGGCATCGGGCTGCCCGCCGGATGCGCGGCGGTCTGCTCCGAGCCGGACACTGTCTCGGTGGGCTGGGTCTCGGCGCTCACTCGGGCGGGTCTTCCCCGAACATGCGGCGATAAACCACCGCCGCGGCACGGGTCACCACCATGCTGGCGATGGCCCCGAAGCCGGCCAGGAGGCCGGACCAGGCGAGGCGCTTGACGAGATCGTTGTCCACGACGCGGGGGACTTAATCAGATCGGCGTGCGCGCGGGCGTTTCCAGCCCGCCGAGGATCGTCTCGACGACGAAGGACTTGGCGTCCTCGAACTCGGTCTCGCCGGCGGGGAGGAAGCCGAGAATCCACCCGGTCAGGACCTGCTCGATCGCCCCGTAGAACGCCATCGCGGCGAACTGCGGCGTGATGTTGTCGCGGAAGGTGCCGTCCTTCTGGCCGGCGTCGACGATCTCGGCGATGAGGCCGTAGGCCTCGCGGATCTTCTCCAGGTGCCTCTGGCCGAAGGTGTTCGCCGCGCGCGTGACCTCGACGATGATCACCTTCATCACGTCGGGGTCGTGGCGGTACGAGTCGACGATGAAGCTCGTGATCGCGAAGAGCTTGTCGCGGGGCGTCGCGTCGTCGCGCGCGTCGACCTCCCTGATCGCCTCGAGCAGCAGGTTCCAGCGGTCGAGGAAGAGCGTGTCGAGCACCTCGTCCTTCGAGCCGAAGTAGTGGTAGACGAGGCCGTAGGCGACGCCGGCGTCGTCGGCGATGTCGGAGACGCGGGCGGTGTGGAAGCCCTGCCGCGCGAAGACGCGGACCGCCGCGTCGAGGATGATGCGGCGCTTGTCGGCGGCCTTCGCCATCTAGACGCGCACCCTCCGGTGCTTCAGCGCGGGCAGCTCCGCCCGGATGCGCCGCTGCCTCTCCGCGTCGAGGTCGGCGGCCGCGACGCCCTCGCCTTCGGCGACCTCGGCGAGGATCGCGCCCCACGGGTCGACGATCATGCTCCGCCCGCCGCTGCTCATGCCACCCGGGTGCTCTCCGACCTGGTTGGCGGCGACGACGAACGCCTGCTGCTCGATGGCGCGGGCCCTGACGAGGATCTCCCAGTGGTCCTGCGTGGTCTTGAGCGTGAACGCGCTCGGCACCACCACCACCTCCGCCCCGCGTTGGCCCAGCTCCTCGAAGAGCAGCGGGAAGCGCAGGTCGTAGCAGATGCTCAGCCCCGCGCTCGTGCCGTCCGCCAGCGTCGTGACAACGGTCTCGTCGCCCGCGTCCTCGTGCTCCGACTCCTTGTAGGCGCGCCCGTCGACCTCGACGTCGAAGAGGTGCATCTTGGTGTAGGTCGCGTGGATCTCGCCGTCGGGCCCGATGTGGACGGCCGTGTTGCGCAGGCGCGCGCCGTCGCGGAGGGCGATCGAGCCCGCGACGAGGTCGATGTCGAGCTCCTTCGCCGTCCGCCTCGCCCAGGTGATCGCGGGGCCGTTGAGGTCCTGCGCGCCCTGTCTGACCACGTCGTTCGTGCCGAGCGCCGGCCACTTCTCGGGGAGGACGACGAGGCGCGCGCCGTTGGCCGCCGCGGCGCGCGTGAGGCGGTCGGCGGTCTCGAGGTTGCGGTCGACGTCGTCGGTCGAGGTCATCTGCACGGCGGCTGCGCGCATGGCGCGAACGGTACCGTCCGGACCCGTTGCCCTCCTTCGCCCCATACCGCGGGAGCGGGTCCGGCCGGCCCTCGTTCGTCGTCGTCCCGCCCGAGCGGATGCCGCTGTCCGTCGCCGGCCGGCCGGTCAAGCGGTGGCGCTACGTCGGGATGTACGGGGAGCGGCTGATGCTCTGCGCGGGGGTCGTGTGGATCGGCGTGATGCCGCAGACGTTCTGGGCGGTGTGGGACCGGCGCCGCGGCGCGCTGCGCGAGCGGACGCGCCTGCTCCGCCCCCTGCGCTTCGTCTCGATCACCGACGGCCTCCGCGTCGTCATCCGCGACGGCACGGTCCGGGCCGACCTCGTCGTGTCGCCGGGCGAGGCCGTCGAGACGGTGACGCCGGACGGCGGCGCGTGGACGTGGACGCGCAAGCAGGGCGGCGTCCGCGTGCGCGGGCGGGTCGTCCTCGACGGCGAGGAGGTCGAGGTCGACGAACCGGGGTGCGTCGACGAGAGCGCGGGCTACCACGCCCGCGAGACCGCGTGGGAGTGGTCGGCCGGCGTGGGCGTGCTGCGCGACTCCCGGCCCGTCGCCTGGAACCTCGTCACCGGCGTGCACGACGACCCCGACGCGTCGGAGCGAACGATCTGGCTCGACGGCGAGCCGCGCCACGTCGCCCCCGTCACCTTCGCCGAACCCCTCTCCGGCATCGGCTTCGAGGACGGCGCCGCGCTGTCGTTCACCGCCGAGGCGACTCGCCAGAGGACCGACGACCTCGTCGTCTTCAAGAGCGACTACGTGCAGCCGTTCGGGACCTTCACCGGCACGCTCGAAGGAGGCCTCGAGCTCGCCGAGGGCCGAGGGGTCATGGAGCGCCACACCGCGCTCTGGTAGGCGAGCCCGCGGCGACGCACCTCCGCGCCGCGAGGGGCGGCCCCTCCCGCCTCCCGAGGGGGCGAAAGTCGATGGACGACTGACTGATTGCCCCTGCGTGATCAGTGGTGGTTGAGTGCTCGTGGCCGGCGGCGGCGAAGGCGTTCCCCGCCGCCGGCCCTCCCTCCCCAGTCCTCTCGCTCGAAGGAGCCCGTCGCCATGCGCGTCCGTCGTCCCGTGTCCGTCCGCTCGAAGCTGCTCGCGTCCGTCGCGCTGGTCGGGCTCCTCCTCGGCGCCGTCGGCGCCGTCGTGCAGTCCGCGTTCACCAGCACCGTCTCGAACTCGGGCAACACGTTCGAGGCGGGGTCGATCGAGCTGACGGGCAGCGTCGCCCGCGAGTCCGCCCTCTTCGACCTCGACGGCCTGAAGCCGGGCAGCACGGCGAGCCGGTGCATCAAGGTCTCCTACGCGTCCTCCGGCGGGCTCGCCTCGACGGTCAGGCTCTACGGCGCGACGACCGGCCCGCTCGCCCAGCACCTGAAGCTGAAGGTCACGCGAGGCAGCTTCCCGGGGGCGCCGCCGGCGGGCGGCGCGTGCACGGGCTTCACCGCGGGCGCCGGCCCCGCCCTCTTCGACAGCACCCTCGCCGCCTACCCCGACGACTACGCCGCCGGCCTCCCCGACACCGACACGTCGTGGACCAGCGGCGAGTCGGCCGTCTACCGCATCGACGTCGAGCTCGCCGACTCCGACGACGCCCAGGGCGCGACGGCGAGCCACGAGTTCGTGTTCGAGGCCCGCAACTCGTAACGGAGGCAACTCCCACCTCCGCGACGACCCGCCGGGCGCCGCCCCGCGCCCGGCGGGCCTCCTCCTTCACCTCATGACCTCCACCACCTCCACCCACTCCATCGACGCGGCGCCCGCGAGAAGCGCGGTCG
>DASVRH010000331.1:0-8171 GCA_036388715.1 Solirubrobacteraceae bacterium
AGCGCCCCGGGCACCGCGCAGCGCGCCGCCTCGGCGTGCTCGGGCGCGACGAGCACACCCCAGGCGCCGCCGGCGAGGGCCTGCGGCGCGAACCGCCCGCCGTCGACGTGCTCGCCGGCGAGACCGACGAAGAGGTCGCCCACGCCGGCCGCCCGCGAGTCGATGACGGCGCGGGCGGGTCCGCCGCCGGAGGGCGGCGGCGAGACGAGCCGCGCGCCGGCCGCCTCCGCGACCTGCTCAGGCGTCCACTCGCGCACCGCGCAGCACCTCCCGGGCGACGGTCACGTCGTCGAACGGCTCCTTGCGGCCGTCCGCGAACTCCTGTCCCTGCTCGTGGCCCTTGCCGGCGATGACGACGACGTCGCCCCGCCCGGCCATCCCCAGGGCCGAGCGGATCGCCGCGCGCCGGTCGACCTCGAGCACGGCGTCGTCCCCCATCGCCGCGGCGATCTCGTCGACGATCGCCTGCGGATCCTCCGAGCGCGGGTTGTCGCTCGTCACGATCGGGACGTCGGCCAGCTCGTCGGCGATCCGCCCCATCAGCGGCCGCTTCGCGCGGTCGCGGTCGCCGCCCGCGCCGAACACGCAGATCACGCGCTCGTCGGCCAGCTCGCGCGCGGCGCGCAGCACGTTGTCCAGCGCGTCCGGCGTGTGCGAGTAGTCGACGATGACGGCGAAGTCCTGGCCCTCGTCGACGGGCTCGAAGCGCCCCGGAACGCGGCCCGCCCGCGGCAGCGTCGCGGCGATGACGTCGTCGGGCACGCCGAGCGCCCGTGCGGCGTGGATCGCGGCCAGCGCGTTGAGCACGTTGAAGAGCCCGGGATGCGGCGTCGACAGCCGAACGCCCTCGAAGGTGAAGCGCGAGCCGGTGAAGTCGACCTCGAGGTCGTCCACGTCGCGCAGCGAGTACGTGATCGCGTCGCCGAACTCGCCGGCGAGCCGGGCGCCGTACTCGTCATCGACGTTGATGACCTTCACCGCGTCGCGCGCGGCCTCGAACAGCTTGCGCTTCGCGGCGAAGTAGTCCTCCATCGACGGATGGAAGTCGAGGTGGTCCTGCGACAGGTTGGTGAAGACGGTGACGTCCCAGTGGATCGCGTCGGCCCGGCCCAGCTCGAGCGCGTGCGACGAGACCTCCATCGCGCACGCCACGTCCCCGCCGGAGGCCATCTCGGCGAACGTGCACTGCAGGTCGATCGCCTCCGGGGTCGTTCGCACGGTCGGGCGCTCCTCGCCGCCGACGAACGACGTGACGGTGCCGAGGAGGCCGGCCTGCATCCCGGCGGCGACGAGCAGCTCGCGCAGGAGGAAGCACGTCGTCGTCTTGCCGTTCGTCCCCGTGACGCCCGCCATTCGCAGCCGCGCGGTCGGGTCGCCGTAGAAGCGCGCCGCGGCGGGCGCCATCGAAGCTCGCACGTCATCCACCACGACCTCCGGAAGGCCGAGGTCGAGCGGGTGGTCGACGACCAGGGCCGAGGCCCCGCGGGCGATCGCGGCCGGCGCGAAGTCGTGCCCGTCGCGCGTGAAGCCCGGGACGCAGAAGAACAGCGTCCCCGCCTCCACCCTGCGGTTGTCGTAGGCCAGGCCGGTGATCTCGACGGGCGGGGCCTCGACGGCGAGCACTTCCCCGAGGAGCATCGCCGAGGAGGCTACTCCGGCGGGATGCGGAGGTACGGGAGGGAGAACTGCATGATCGACTGGAACGCGGGCGCCGCCACCTCGCCGCCGTAGATCGCGCCGTTGGGCTCGTCGACCATGACCGAGACGAGCAGGCGCGGGTTCTCGGCGGGCGCGAAGCCGACGAACGACGCGACGTAGCGGCTTTCCGAGTACTCGCCGCTGGCCTCGTCGACCTTGTTCGCCGTGCCGGTCTTGCCGGCGAGCTCGTAGCCGTCGACCTTCGCCTCGCTGGCGGTACCGCCCGGGGCGAAGACGCCCTTGAGCATGATCCGCGTCGCCAGCGCCGTCTTCGCGCTGATCACGCGCTTGCCCGCGGGCACGCGCGTCGGCGCGCCGTTGACCTTGCGCACCATCCGCGGCGGGCGCAGGACGCCGCCGTTGGCGATCGCGCTGTACGCCGTCGCCATCTGCATCGGCGTGACGCTGATGCCCTGGCCGATCGGCAGGTTGCCCATCGAGGAGCCGGAGTACTTGTCGAGGTCGAGCACCTGGCCGGACTCCTCGCCGGGGAGATCGACGCCCGTCTCCTTGCCGAAGCCGAAGCGCCGCACCCACCGGTCGAAGAGCTTGGAGCCGAGCTTGTCCTTGCCGATGACGATCGCGCCGACGTTCGAGGACTGGGCGAGGATCTCGGCGGTCGAGAGCGTCGCGTAGCCGCGCGGGTGCGACTCGCCGATCGTGCGGTCGGCGACCTGGATCTGCGGCGGCAGGTTGAACTTCGTGTCCGGCGTGACCTTCTTCTCCTCGAGCGCGCCGGCGACGGTGAAGGCCTTGAACGTCGAGCCCGGCTCGTAGTTGAAGCCGACCGCGCGGTTCTGACGCGCGTAGCCCGGGGCGCCGCCGACGTCGTTGGCGTCGACCCGCGGCCAGTTGGCCAGCGCGAGGATCTCGCCGTTGCGCGGGTCCATCACGACGGCGGTCGCGCCCTTGGGGCGGAACTTGGCGCCGACGCTGGCGAGGACCTCCTCGGTGCGGTCCTGGATCGTCGCGTCGAGGGTCAGCTCGATGCTCGCGCCCGGCCGCGACGGCTTGGGGTCGCGCACGCTGATCGGCTCGCCGAGCGCGTCGCGGATGATGTGGCGCTCGCCGTCGGTGCCGTGCAGGAGCTTCTCGTGCGCGTACTCGAGGCCGCTGAGCCCCTTGCCCTCGGTGCCGACCGTGCCGAGCACCTGCGAGGCGAGCCAGTTGCGCGGGTAGATGCGCCGCGTCGCCGGCTCGAAGGCCAGGCCCTCGACCTTCAGCGCCTCGATCTTGTGCGCTCGGCTGCTCGGGACCGCGCGCGCGAGGTAGGCGAAGCCGGTGTCGCGGCGGGTCAGCTGCTTGAGGATCTCCGCCTCGGACTTGTGCAGCAGCGGCGCGATCTTCTTGGCCACGGTGCCCGGGTTCTTGATCAGGTACGGGGTGGCGGAGACGTCCATCGCCGGCTCGGTGATCGCGAGCTGGACGCCGCGGCGGTCGACGATCTCGCCGCGCCGGGCGGGGACCTTCACGCGCGCGTCCTGCTGGGTGACGGCCGCGTTGCGCAGCGAGCCGGCCTGGATCGTCCCGAGCCACATGGCCCGCAGGCCGGCGAGCAGCAGGAGGACGAGGAACGCGGCGAAGAGCAGGCCGATCCGCTTCTGGATCAGCGCCACGCTCTACTGCCCCGGCGTTGCCGTGGTGCCCGCCGGGGCGGCGGTCGCGCCGGCAGCGGTCCCGCTGCTCGGCGTCGACTGCGTGGGGGTCGTCGGCGCCGTGGGCGCGGTCTGCGCGGGCGGCGTCGTCGTGGCCGGCGGAGCGGTGGCGGTCGTGCCGCTCGCCGGCGTCGTGGTGTCGGTGGTGGTGGTGCTGGCGGCGGGGTCGTCGGTCGTCGCGCTGGCGGCCGGGGCGACCGTGCCGAGCTCGTCGACCGGGTCGGGCGCGCGCATGACCTCGGCGGCGCGCTGCGCGTCGCGCTCGCCGCGGACGTTCACGTAGCGGACCTGGCCGGCGTTGGGCATGATCAGCCCGATCTCGCCGGCGACCTTGGCGATGCGGCCCTCGCTGGAGAGGCGCGACACCTCGGCGCGCAGGTCGGCGTTCTGGCGCTCGAGCTGCGCGGACTTCTCGATCGACTGGCCGATGCCGGCGTTGAGCTTGAGCAGGGAGACCTGGAGCGCGACGACGCCCATCAGCGCGACGCCGATCAGCACGACCCAGCCCTGGCCGCGCAGCAGGCGGTCGAGCAGCTTCGAGTCGGGCAGGTGGCGGACGAGCTCGAGCGCGCGGTGGACCGGGGTCGGGGCGGGCGCGGGGACCGCGCGGCCGGTGCGGGTGCGGGTGCCCGTGCCGGGGCGGCCGGTGCGCGCGGGCGCCGCGGGCCCGCTGACCCTGCGCGGCGGCGGAGCGGGACGCAGCCGCGGGCGCTGGGGGACGCGCGGGCGCGGCGGTGCGACGAGCGGGTCGGCGGCCATCAGACGGTCTCCAGCTTCCGTGCTGCGCGAAGACGGGCGGACTTCGCGCGGGGGTTGGCGGCAATTTCGTCCTGCGAGGGCACGATTCCTCCCCGCGCGAGCAGCTCCGCCTCCGGCTCGTGGCCGCAGACGCAGACGGGAAGCTCGGGCGGGCAGACGCATCCGCGAGCACGATCGGCGAGGAATCGCTTCACGCGCCGGTCCTCCAGCGAATGGAAGGAGATTCCGGCGAAGCGTCCGTTCGGACGCAGGATGTCCCACGCAAGGGGCAGAGCACGCTCCAGCTGGCCGAGCTCATCGTTCACGACGATCCGGACGGCTTGGAACGTGCGCTTGGCCGGGTGCCCCCCGCCGAAGCGCGCGGGGGCCGGGATGGCGGCGGTCACGACGTCGACGAGCTCCTGTGTGGTCTCGAGGGCCTTCTTGCGGCGGCGGCGCACGATGGCGCGCGCGATCTGACGGGCGTAGCGCTCCTCCCCGAGCTCCTTGAGCGCGCGCTCGAGTCCGCGCTCGTCCCACCCGTTGACGACGTCGCGGGCGGTGAGCTCCTGGTCGGGGTCCATGCGCATGTCCAGCGGCGCGTCATAGACGTAGGAGAAGCCGCGCTCGAGCGTGTCGAGCTGCATCGAGGACATGCCGAGGTCGACGTAGACGATGTCCGCGAACGTCTCCTCGCGCGCGAGAAGGGAGAGGCCCTCCGCGAACAAGGCGCGGATGAACCGCGTCGCGCACGGGACGTCGGCGGCCAGCTCGGCGAAGTTCTCCTCGGCGATCGGGTCGCGGTCGATGCCGATGAGCGTGCCCTCGGGGCCGAGCCGCTCGGCGACGGCGCGCGCGTGCCCGCCCGCGCCGAACGTGCAGTCGACGGCGATCTCGCCCTCGCGGGGCTCGAGCGTCGTGACGAGCTCGTCGAGCAGCACGGGGACGTGGGCGGCCTGGGTCATCTCCAAGAGCATGGCGTTCATGCGGTCAGCCGGGCCGTGATCTCGTCGGCCTCGGCCGCGAGCTCGTCGTTGTAGGAGGACCAGGCGCCGCGGTCCCAGACCTCGAGGCAGTCGCCGGCGCCGGTGACGACGACGTCCTTGTTCAGGTCCGCGTGCTCGAGCAGGAAGGGCGGGAACCCGATCCTCCCCGCCGAATCAAGCTCGGTGTCGTGCGAGTTGGCGGAGAAGAAGCGGCGCAGCTTGCGCGCGTCGGGGCTGGCCGGGTTCAGGGGAGCGAGGGCGCCGCTGGTGAACGCCTCGTAGTCGGCCGGCACCCAGAGCTGCACGCAGGGCTCGGTGCTCTTGGCCATCACCACTCCGTCCGCGAGGACCGCGCGGAAGCGCGCGGGGACCGTGAGCCGGTTCTTGGCGTCGAGGGTGTAGTCGAAGGTGCCGCGGAAGGAAGCCACATGCGGGTGGTGCCGTGGGGTTCACGAGCCGGGGTGGAGGAGTGGGAGGAGCCCCTCCACCCCGGTTCGCGGTCGGAGTTGTATCCCACTCTCCCCCACTCTGCAACCCAATCTGCACCTATTCTCCCACGGAGGGACACGGCGAGGCCGCTTTCGCCACCGAATCACCGATGAACACTGGGGTCTTGCGGTGGGAGACGGTGTCGGACGGAACGGGTCGGATTCCGGGCCGGGCGTTGCAGGACCGCCTCCTGGGCGCGTTGTTGCGCGTCTGTTGTTCTTCGTGAAGGCGCTGGTGGGGTGTCGTGGGACGTTGGTACGGTCACGCGCCTATGTCTCGACCTCTCCGCTCTGGCTCCCCCATCCGCCGCTTCTGCGCCCCGCTCCTCGCCGCCTCCGCCCTCGTGTTCGCCGCCTGCGGCGGGTCGGGCGGGGACCCCTCGGCCGACCCGTCCGCGGTCGTGCCGGCAGGCTCGCCCTTCTACGTCGAGGTCAACCTCAAGCCGGGCGACGACGTCAAGGAGCTCGCCAAGAAGCTCTCCGGCGAGGAGGACCCGGGCAAGGCCTTCAAGAGCTGGTTCGAGAAGGAGGTCGCCGACGAGAACCCGGGCTTCAAGTTCTCCGAGGACGTCGACCCGTGGCTCGGCGAGAAGGTGGGCGTCTTCGCCCCGCGCGTGAGCGCGGGCGGGGACAACGCCGTCGGCGCGATCTTCTCCACCAAGGACGCCGACAAGGCCGAGGAGAAGCTCGAGGAGATCATCAAGCAGGGTGAGGGCGGCGAGAAGCCGCGCGTCACCACGCGCAAGCACGAGGACACGGAGTACTTCGTCGACACGACCGACGGCGACGCGGCCGCGATCGTCGACGACTACGCGGTGGCGGGCAACGAGGCGGCGATCAAGTCGGTCATCGACCAGGCGTCGGGCGACGCCGACGCACTGTCGGACACGTCGGAGTACAAGAAGGCGCGCGACTCGGTCGAGGCCGACGGGCTCGGCTTCGTCTACGTGCGCCTGTCGCAGCTCTTCAGCGGGCTCGGGCCGCAGGGCGCGGCCCTGCGCCAGGGGCTCGGCGGCCTCGGCGAGACGCTCGCCGTCGGCTTCGACGCCGACGAGTCGAAGATGCAGGCCGAGACCGCGTCGCTCGGCGTCAAGGGCGAGGCCACCACGACCGATCCGGGCAAGGTGCTCGCCGAGCTGCCGGCCAGCTCGTGGCTCGCGCTCGGCGTGGCCGACGTCGGCGGCCAGATCGAGAAGGCGATCGCCCAGTTCTCGCAGCTCGGCGCCCTCGGCGGCACGGATCCGGAGAAGCTGCTCGACCAGATCGAGCAGCAGCTCGGCCTCGATCCGCGCCGCGACCTCGCGTCGTGGATGGGCGACGTCGGGATCTTCGTCTTCGGCGACACGCTGGCCGAGGCGGGCGGCGGCCTGATCGCGACGACGAAGGACGCGGGCGCGGCGCGCCGCGCGATCCCGCGCATCGCGCGCTTCCTGCGGCAGGTCGCCAACCTGCGCGTGCAGCCGCTGAATCGCGGCGGCGTCGACGTCGGCGTGACGCTGCGCGACCCGGGCGTGCCGGTGCCGATCCACATGGCGCTGACCGACGACGAGCGCTTCATCGTCGCCGTGACCGATCCGGGCCTCGCCCAGGCGCTCCAGGACACCGACCCGCTCGGCGAGTCGCAGGCCTTCAAGGACGCGGCGGGCACGCTCGGAGACGGGATCAAGCCGCAGGCGTTCCTGAACTTCGCGCAGCTCGCGACGTTCGCCGAGGGCGTTGGCGCGGGCGCGCAGCCCGCGGGTCAGAAGTTCGTCAACGCGCTGAAGAAGCTGACGACGATGGCCGCCGGCTCGAAGCGCGAGGGCGACATCCTGCGCGGGAAGTTCGTCGTCGGCGTCAAGTAGCGGTCACGAGGGCCACGACGAACCCGTCGTGGCCCTTCGCGCCCACCGTCTGGATCGCGGTCGCGTCGACGCGGTCGTCTCGCGCGAGCGCCTCCGCGAACTCGCGGACGCCGCGCGCGTCGGGATCCTCCGTGGCCGGGTCGGCGACGGCGCCGCCGCGGACGACGTTGTCGGCGACGATCAGCGTGCCCGGCCGCGACAGCCGTAGCGCCTCGTCGAGGTAGACGGGGTTGCTGCGCTTGTCGGCGTCGACGAAGACGAGGTCGAACGGCCCGTCGAGGGTGCGCAGCACCTCCTTAGCATCGCCTTCGCGCACCTCCGCCTCACATCCCGCGCGGGCGAGGTTCTCGCGCGCCACCGCCGCCGCCCTCGGGTCGCGCTCGACCGAGACGAGCCGCCCGCCGTCGGGCAGCGCCCGCGCCAGCCAGATCGTGCTGTAGCCGCCGAGCGTCCCGATCTCGAGGATCGCCTTCGCGTTGACCGTGCGCGCGAGCAGATGGAGGAGCTTGCCCTGGAGCGGAGAGACCTCGTGCTTCGGCAGCCCCGCCGCCACCGCCGCCTCGACCGCGCCCTTGAGTGAGTCGTCCTCGGGCGCGAAGAGGCTCGCGAAGTAGGCGTCGACGTCGTCGTCGACGTCCACCGCGCGCCAGATCCCCTGCCGGTCAAACACGCGCGCATCATGCCTCACAGCAACGCGGCGGCGAGGGCCGCGGCCACCATCAGCAGGACCGCGGGCACGAGCAGCAGCGCGACGACGAGCTG
>DASVRH010000332.1:0-7500 GCA_036388715.1 Solirubrobacteraceae bacterium
CAAGCCCGACCCCGCCGCCGACGCCGCCCGCCGCGCCGGGGGCCGCGTCGGCCTCGTCGACATGACGCGCTACTTCTGCGACGCCCGCCGCTGCTTCCCCGTCGTCGGCGGCGTCCTGACCCACAAGGACACCGGCCACATGACCGCGACCTTCGGGGAGACCCTCGCGCCCTACCTCGGCGCCCGCCTCAGCGCCCTCGGGCTGCGCCACTGACACGGAAAAGCCCCGCTCCGGCCACACACAGCGCTCTGGAGAAAGCGCCCTCGCGCGTATAGGGTTCGGGATTGATGGCCGACTGGTGGCGCCTCGATTCCGGTGACGCACGCTTCATGCGCGTGGAGCGCGACGCGTGGGTCTACGGCCCGACCGAGCGGCGCCTGCAGGGTCTGCGCGTCCCCGGCGCCCGTGACCTGACCCTGGGCGAGGCCGCCCCGCCCGCCTTCCGCAGGCCCGCCACCCGCGCCAACGGGTTCGTCTTCTTCCGCGCCTCGGTCGTCGCGCACGAGCCGGCCCTCTCGTGGGTGGACGGCGCGCCGATCAGCGGCTATCTCGGCGTGCCGGTCGAGGAGTGGGAGCCTCGCGAGGGCGAGGTGGTCGGGATGCGCGCGCCCGAGCTGGGCGAGGGCTTCGAGCGCGAGATCGGGCTCGCCGAGCGCGAGGTCCGCGCCTGGCGGCGGGCCAAGCACGACGCGGCGGAGCTGCGGGCCTCGCTCGTGTCCCATGCGCGCAACGAGCTCGGCGTCTCGGGCGCCGACGTCGCGCGCTGGATCGGCGTGACCCGCAACCGCGTCCAGCAGATCTCCGGCGGCGAGTCGGCTCCCTGCGCGACCCTTCCGGCGTCGCCCGACCAGGCGACCGCCACGCTGAAGACCGCGCACCGCGCGTTCGTGCACGCCGACGACATGCTCCATCGCGCGGAGCTCGTCCGCCGCGAGCGCGTCGCGACGGCCTGCGACGAGGGCGGCCTGAGCCTCGGCGCCGTGGCGCGGATCCTGGACGTCTCGCGCTCGCGCGCCCAGCAGCTGCGCGACGCCGGCCGCCGCGACGCGGCCGTCGCCCGCCGCGCCTAGCGGCCGTCCTCGAACGGCAGCGTCATCGACCAGACGTGCTCGGGCTCGATCACGTAGAGCGTGCCCGACCGCATCGGGAACGGGCGCCCGGTGTACCGCTCGGCCGTCGCGTCCATCCAGGCGAGCGCCTCGTCGCCCTCGACCGTCTCGACCACGCGCCCGCGCACGCTCGCCATCCGATACGGGTTGTCGCGGTCGATCACGCTCAGGCACACGCGCGGGTCCGCGACGACGTTGCGCGCCTTGCGACTCGACGGCTGCGTGAAGAACCCGAGCCGGTCGCCGTCGACGAAGCCCGACCACAGCGCGACGGCGTGCGGCGCGCCGTCGGGCATCAGGGTCGCGAGGTGGACGTAGTTCGGCTTCTCGAAGAGCTCGCGGACGTCGGCGTCGAGGGGCATGCGAGGCATCGTACGCTTGGGGCGTGGTCCTCTCCCTGCACCGCTATCCCGTCAAGTCCATGGCCGGCGAGCCCCTCGACGAGGCGCGGCTCGACCAGCACGGGATCGACGGCGATCGCAAGCACGCGGTCTGGCTCCGCGGGGGCCGGCGGCTGACGGCGCGCGTCGCGCCGATGATGCTGGCCTGGAGGGCCTCGCTCAACGGCGGCCTGAGCATCACCGGCCCCGACGGCCGGCCCTACGCCTGGGACGGCGAGCTCGAGCGCGCGGTCGGCGAGCACATCGGCAAGGACGTCGCGCTCGTCGACGACCCGCACGGGCTGCACGACGTCCAGGGCACGATCCTCGTCACCTTCGAGGCCTCGCGCCGGCGCCTGGAGGAGGAGCTGGGCTTCCCGGTCGACATCCGCCGCTTCCGCACGAACGTCCACGTCGACCTGCCCGGCGCCGACGCCTTCGCCGAGTCGGGCTGGGAGGGGCGGCGCATCCGCATCGGGGAGGCCGAGCTCGCGATCGACCACGCGTGCGACCGCTGCGCGATCACCATCAACGACCCGGAGACGCTGGAGCAGGCGCCCGACGTGCTGCGGGTGATCAACGAGCGCCACGACACCTTCTTCGGCGTGCGCGTCGTCCCGTCCGGCCCCGCCACGATCAGGGTCGGCGACGCCGTCGAGGTCGTGTGAGCGTCGTCGACTGGATCACGGTCGGGCTCGCGCTGGCGACCGTGCCCGCGCTCATCCTCGTCATCCGCACCGGCCACGACGAGCGCCACGCCGAGGACGAGGCGCGCGCGTACTTCGACGCGCACGGCCACTGGCCCGACGAGGACTAGGCCGAGCCCTCGCCCGCCTCCGCCCGCCGCAGGCCGCGGAGGGCGAACAGCCCCATCAGCGCCACGAGCGCGGCGCCCAGGCCGAACGCGAGCGCGCTGTCCTCGGGCACGCCGGAGATGAAGCCGCGGCCGGCCTCGAGCAGCGCGGTCAACGGGTTCCACGACGCGACCGCGTGGATCCACCCGTCGAGCAGCGGCAGCGGCACGTAGACCGGCGCGAGGAAGAGCAGGATGAAGATCGGCGTCTGCATCGCCGGCGCCGCGGCGACGCTCTGCACGCGCAGGCAGTAGCCGACCGAGTACAGCGTCGACGCCGCGTTGGCCACCATCCCGAGCGCCACGAGTCCGGCGAACTGCGGCGCGCTGCCGTCGACCTCCATGCCCGCGATCAGCGCGACCGTCGTCACCAGCGTCACCGTGAACAGGAAGCGGACGAGGCCCGAGGCGACGTAGCCGAGCAGGATTCCCGCGCGCCGGGGCGCCGCGAGCAGCAACCGCCGCGCGAACTTCGACTCGAAGTCCGCCGCCACCCCGAGCCCGGTGAAGATGCCGCCGAACGCCGCGGACTGGAGCAGGATGAACACGAACTGGAAGGACGTGTAGCCCGAGCGGAAGCCGAAGTCGGGCGTGTCGCCGAGCGACGACAGGCCGCCCGCGAACGCGAGCAGGAACACGAGCGGGAAGAGGACCGACGGCACGAGCAGCGCGGGGTTCGTGAACGCGTGCTTGAGGTTGCGCCGGGCGATCCAGCGCGCGGTCATGAGCATCGAGCTCACGTGC
This sequence comes from Solirubrobacteraceae bacterium, assembly GCA_036388715.1. Classification (GTDB taxonomy): domain Bacteria; phylum Actinomycetota; class Thermoleophilia; order Solirubrobacterales; family Solirubrobacteraceae; genus CADCVT01. The sequence continues at coordinate 3,088 of DASVRH010000332.1, forward strand.
GCTCCATCCGGTGGCGCAGCGCCGAGCGGGCGCCGAGCGAGGCGACCACGAGGATCCCGATCGCGACGGCGAAGCCCCGCCACAGCGCCGTCCCGTCCCAGCCGGTGATGATCAGCGAGCGGAACGCCTCGACGAGGTAGGAGATCGGGTTCCACGTCGCGATCGTGCGGAACCAGTCGACCTCGATCAGCTCGCGCGGGAGGTTGATCGAGGAGAGGAAGAACAGGACGAACATGAGCGGGAACGCGGCCTGCACCGCCTCGCCCGAGCCCGTCCGCAGCCCCATGAAGGCGCCGATCGCGGCGAAGCTCAGGCAGACGAGCAGCGAGAGGGCGAGCAGGACGAGGACCCCTCCCGGCCCCGACTCGATCGAGACCCCGACGAGCAGGCCGACGGACACGTAGAGGACGGTCCCGACGAGCCCCACCACGACCGCGCCCGCCACCTGGCCGAGCAGCAGCGCGACGGTCCGCAGCGGCGTCAGCGACAGGCGCGAGAGGAAGCCGGTCTCGACGTCGTGGGCCAGCTCGGTGCCCGACGTCGTCAACGCGAACAGCGCGCCCTGCAGAAAGCAGACCGCGATCGCGAAGTCGAGGTAGGAGTCCGTCGGGAAGCCGGGCAGCCGCGTGGCCTCCTCGAGCCCCGGCGCGTTGACCGCGAGCAGCACGAGCGGGAAGACGACCGTCGGGAAGACGATCGCGGGCTGGCGCAGCGAGCGGCGCACCGAGCGCCGCGCGACCCAGCCGACCTGGCCGCTGACCCCGCTCAGGCCGCCTCGTCCTCGTCCTCGGCCGCGCCCTCCAGCGACCGGCCCGTCTTGGCCAGGAACACGTCGTCGAGCGACGGCGCGTGGAGCTGCAGGTGCGCGATCCGGATGCCCTCGCCGTCGAACGCGCGGACGATCTCGGCGAGCTGCTCCGACCCCCCGCGCAGCCGCACGCCGCAGCCGTCGACCCCCGCGGCGGCCGGCTCGCCGAAGCGCGCGAGGACCGACCGGGCGCGGTCGACGTCCTCGGGGTCGGCGGGCTGGGCCTCGACCGTCGCCTCGCCCATCTCGGCCTTCAGCGCCGCCGGCGTGCCCTCGGCGACGATGTGGCCGCGGTCGATGATCCCGACGCGATCGGCGAGGACGTCGGCCTCCTCGAGGTACTGGGTCGTCAGGAAGACGGTCACCCCGTCCTCGCGCGCGAGGCGGGCGACCTCGGTCCACAGCGCCGAGCGGCTCTGCGGGTCCAGCCCCGTCGTCGGCTCGTCGAGGAAGAGGATCGACGGGCGGTGGATGAGCGCGAGCGCGAGGTCGAGCCGGCGCTTCATGCCGCCGCTGTAGCCGCCGACCTTGCGGTCGGCCGCCTCCACCAGCCCGACGCGCTCGAGCAGCGCGGTGCCGCGCTCGCTCCGCTCGGTCTCGGACAGGCCGTGCAGCCCGCCCTGGAGGTCCATGTGCTCGCGGCCGGTGAGGAAGTCGTCGAGCGCCGCCTCCTGGAGCGCCGCGCCGATCCGCCGCCGCACCTCGGCCCCCTGGCGGGCGACGTCGAAGCCGCCCACCGTCGCCCGGCCCGCCGTCGGCGGGAGCAGCGTCGTGAGCATGAGCACCGTCGTCGACTTGCCCGCGCCGTTCGGGCCGAGGAACCCGTAGATCTCGCCGGGCGCGACGCGCAGGTCGATCCCGTCGACGGCCCGGATGCCGCCCTTGAACTCCCTGACCAGCCCCTCGACCTCGATGCCTTCGCCCATCACCCGAATCTATCCTGGCGTCATGCGGCACAGCGGCGACCCCCGCGTCGAGGCCTGGACGCTCATGCAGGAGCTGATGCTCGGCCAGAAGGGCCGGATGTTCGCCATCGCGGGCGAGTTCGAGCTGGCGCCGGCCCAGGTCATGGCGCTCGGCAGGCTCGAGCCCGGGCGGCCGTGCGCGATGAGCGAGCTGGCCGGCGCGCTGCGCTGCGACAACTCGAACGTGACCGGCATCGCCGACCGGCTCGAGGCCCGCGGCCTCGTCGAGCGCCGGGCGGCCGAGCACGACCGCCGCCTGAAGATGCTCCATCTGACCGATCAGGGCGCGGAGCTGCGCGAGCGGCTGTGGGAGCGGCTCAGCCGTCCCCCCGAGCCGCTCGCCGGCCTGTCCGAGGAGGACGCCGCCGCGCTGCGCGACGTCCTGCGCCGGGCGTTGAGACCAGAAGGAGACTGAACGCGAGTCGACCGGCGGTTAGGGTCGCCGCCATGCGACGCGCTCTCCTCCTCGCCGCCCTGGTCTGCGGCGCCCTCGCCCCGGCCGCGCACGCCGGCACGCCCTTCACGATCGGTGAGGGCCAGGACCCCCATCTGGTCGTGGACCCGAACGGCATGGCCCACGTGGTCTGGAACGACGACCAGTTCGTCCACTACTGCCAGGCGCCGCGGGGCGCGACGGCGTGCACGAACCAGCGCGACCTGCCGCTCGAGCTCGAGTACGGCGGCGACTCGTCCTACCTCGTCGCCGAAGGGAGCCTGCTCCACATCGTGCTGCCGCACTACGTCAACGGCGATACGTACGTCTGGACGTCGACCGACAACGGCGCGACGTGGGGGTCGAAGACGAAGCTCTACGACTTCGGCGGCGGCACGGACTCGACCGAGCCGCTCCTCGGGCCGAAGTCCGGCGAGCTGACGATGGCGGCGTGGAACACCAGCGCCACCGTCTGGGGCGCCGCGCTGGACGGCGGCGAGTCGGCCGAGACGGCGCACGCCACGCTCGCCGGCGGCGAGGGCTTCGACGCGATGATCGCGCCGACCGAGGACGGCGGGCTGGTCGCCGTCACCAACGACCTCACCAACGCCTCGTTCTTCCGCATGACGCCCGGCACGGACCCGAGCGACCAGGCGTCGTGGAGCGGGCCGAGCGTCATCGGCGCGGGGAAGGACACGCGGCTGGCCGGCGGGCCGGGCGGCGTGTACCTCCTCTCCACCGTGCCCGAGCCGAGCGGCGGCGCGCACCAGGAGGTCCGCAAGTGGACGGGCTCCGGCTTCGGCGCCCCGTTCGTGATCGGCGAGTCCGGCTACATCAACGACATCCACGTCGCGCCGTCCGGCGCGGTGGCCGCGATCTACCGCCGCAACGACACCCCGAACCGGCTGCGCATGGCGTTCTCGACCAACGGCGGCTCGAGCTTCGGGCTCTTCACGATCGCCATCGACGACGTCGTGATGGACAGCATGGACGTCGCGCTCGCGAGCGACAACCAGGGCTGGGCGACGTACGAGGGCGGGGCCGGCTCGTCGGGGTCGAAGGTGCAGATCCGCCTCGTCGACACGCAGGTCGTCCAGGAGGAGGCGGTGTCGGACAACCCGCCGTCGATCCAGCGCGTGACCTCCGATGTCGGCGGCGCGCAGCTGCTCCTCGACCTCCCGGGCAACTGCATCCCGGCGAACGGGAAGTTCCAGGCGCAGCTGAAGGTCCGCCGCTTCCCGCGCCGCGGCACGTTCGTGAACGTCAAGAAGGTCGACTTCCTCATCGGGCGCAAGCGCGTCAAGCGCGACAAGAAGGCGCCCTTCGTGCAGACCATCACCGTGCCCAGCCCGGTGGCGGGCAAGACCTACACGCTGAGGACGAAGGCCTTCATCAAGCGCAAGGGCAAGCGCAAGCTCCAGCGCAAGGCGCTGAAGGCGAAGATCACGATCTGCGCGAGCTAGGCGACCTGGTCGACGGGGCGCGGCCCCGGCCCGACGTACTTCGCCGTCGGCCGGATCAGCCGCGCCTCGCGCTTCTGCTCGAGGATGTGCGCGCTCCAGCCCGCGACGCGGGCGCAGGTGAACATGCTCGTGAACATGTCGGCGGGTACCTCGGCGGTGTCGAGCACGACGGCGGACCAGAACTCGACGTTCGTGGCCAGGACGCGGTCGGGCTTGCGCGCCTTGAGCTCGGCGAGCGCCGCCTGCTCGAGCGCCTCGGCGACCTCGAAGCGCTTGGAGCCGATCTCCTTCGCCGTGCGGCGCAGGACGCGGGCGCGCGGGTCCTCGGCGCGGTAGACGCGGTGGCCGAAGCCCATGAGGCGCTGACCCTCGTCGAGCGCGCTCTTGACCCACTTGTCGGCGTCGCCCATCTGCTCGACCTCGTCGAGCATCCGCAGCACGCGGCTGGGGGCGCCGCCGTGCAGCGGGCCGGAGAGCGCGCCGACCGCGCTCGACAGCGCGGCGGCCGCGTCGGCGCCGGTCGAGGCGACGACGCGCGCGGTGAACGTCGAGGCGTTCATCCCGTGCTCGGCCGCCGAGATCCAGTAGGCGTCGATCGCCTTGACGTGATCGGGGTCGGCCTCGCCGCGCCAGCGGATGAGGAAGCGCTCGGCGAGCGTGCGGCCCTTGTCGACCTCGGTCTGCGGGACCCACGGCTGGCCGAGGCCGCGCGCGGACTGCGCGACGAAGCTCAGGGCCATGACG
>DASVRH010000333.1:0-13057 GCA_036388715.1 Solirubrobacteraceae bacterium
GTTCTCGGCGCACCCGCCGATCGACCGGACGTGTCCCTCCGCGTCCGCTACGCCGCTCCGCTGATCATCGTCATGTTCGTCGTCGGCGTCGGAGGCTTCCGCCTCGCGCCCGCGCGGCAGCAGGACGCGCCCGTCGAGTTCAAGCCGTTCGCCGAGACGATCGTCGGCAAGGCGCCCGCGCTCCCGACCTTCGCCGCCGACGCGAACGTCCGGATCCGCCAGCAGATGGACTCCGCGAACGCGATGTGGACGACGGCCTTCGCGGCCGCGGGCGCGACGTACCGCGAGCCGGTGCTGACCGCGGCGGGCGAGGGCTGCGGCGCGCCGTCCGGCGGCTGGGCCGGCATCTACTGCGACGCGGGCGACCGGATCGTCATCGACGTGCAGGGGCACGTCCAGCGGCATGCGTCGGCCGGGCAGGCGCTCGAGGACGTCGTCCTCGGCTACGTCGTCGCGCACGAGGTGGGCCACCACGTCCAGTCGCTGCGCGGCGCGCCCGACGACGTCCTGCGGCGCGAGCTGCACGCCGACTGCCTGGCCGGCGTCTGGGGCAAGGCGGCGGGCATCCCGCTGCCGCCGATGTGGGCCTACGGCGAGGACGCCGAGCACGGCACGGCCACGCAGCGCGTCCGGTGGCTGAACGAGGGCTACCGCGCCGCGCGGCCGGCGGCCTGCGACACGATCTGGTCCAGGTCGACCTCGCCCTGAAAGACGGGCACGGCCCAGCCGGTGAGGTCGACGTGGAGGTCCTCGCCGACGTCGACCGTCAGCTCGCCGCCGTCGAGCATCACCTTCACCGGCGAGTCGCCGCCGCGCAGCACCGATGCGATCGCCGCGCCCGTCGCGCCGGTGCCCGACGACATCGTCTCCCCCACGCCGCGCTCGAAGATCCGCGCGCGGATGACGCCGTCCTCCACCTCGGTCCACCACGAGACGTTCGTGCGCGCCGGCGCGAAGAGCTCGTGGTGCTCGATCGGGGGGCCGATCGCCTGGAGGTCGAGCCGATCGAGGTCGTCGCGGGTCTCGACCCGGATCGCGCACTGCGGGTTGCCGACGAAGACCTGCTGGAAGCGGAAGCCCTCGACCTCGCCCTCGATCCCGAGGCGCGCGCGGCCCATGTCGACGCGGCACGTGCGGTCGTCGAGGATCGTGGGGCGGATCTCGCCGGCGACGGTCTGGATCGAGAACTGCGTGGCCGTGGTCCAGCCGCGGCGGTGCAGGTACATGATCGCCTCGCGCGCGCCGTTGCCCGACAGCTCGGCCTCGCTGCCGTCCGGGTTGAAGATGCGCAGGCGCGCGACGAACCCAGGCTCGTCAGGCGGCAGCAGGACGAGCACGCCGTCCGCGCCGACGCCCGCGTGCCGGTCGCACAGCGCGCGGACCGCGTCGGCGCCCAGCTCCTCCTCGACGATGAGGTAGTCGTTGCCGAGCGCCTGCCACTTCTCGAACTTCACCGGCGCGATCCTCGCACCTCAGGCCACGATCCTCTCCGCCGCCTCGTCGGGCGTGCTGCCCGTCAGGTCCATCAGCTCCGCCCCCGGCAGCTTGCGCATCCACGTCAGCTGGCGCTTGGCGTAGTTGCGGGTGCGGCGCTTCATGGCCTCGAGGTCGCCGGCGAGCAGCTCCTCGAACCCGAGCGCCTTGCGCGCGGTCTCCGACGCGCCGGCGGCGTGCGCGCGGCGGACCTCGTCGACGGCGCCGGCGGCCACCATCGCGTCGACGCGGGCGTCGATGCGCTCGTAGAGGGCGTCGCGGGCCATCGTGAGGCCGACCAGGCGGGTCGGGTGACGGGTCTCGCTGGTCCACAGCTGGCTCGGGCGGGACTCGTCCGGCGCCTCGAGCTCGCCGAGGTCGTGCAGCTCGAGCAGGCGGATGATCCGCGAGCGGTCGTTGCGGTCGACGCGCCCGGCGGCCCACGGCGCGCGCCGGGTCAGCTCGTCGTGCAGCGCCTCGGGGCCGCGCGTCAGCATCTGCTCCTCCCAGTGGTGGCGCAGCTCGTCGGGCGGGGCGGGCTTCAGATCGAGGTCGGCGAGCGCGGCGCGCAGGTAGAGGCCCGTGCCCCCGACGACGATCGGCGCCGCGTCGTCGGCGAGGAGGTCGTCGATCTCCGCGTGCGCGAGCCGCGCGTACTCGCCGGCGCTGAAGCGGGCGTGGATCGGGAGGAACGAGACGAGCCGGTGCTCGAGCTCGCGCTGCTGCTCGGGCGAGGCGACGCCGGTGAGGACCTCCAGGCCGCGATAGACCTGGAGCGCGTCGGCCGAGACGGCGACCGGCCGCTCCCCCCGTTCGCGCAGTCGTCGCGCGACGGCGAGCGCCACGTCGGTCTTGCCGACGGCGGTCGGGCCGAAGAGGGCAAGAAGCACCGCCGCAGTATCTCGCCCTCGGCCGCGGCCGCTCGTTCCAGGCGCGCGGAGTACGGTGGTGGCGATGCCCGTCCACATCGGCTCCGGCCTGGCGATCGGCGGCGACGCCCGCGGCTCCGCGGTCGACGCGGCGCTCCAGGCCCGCGAAGGCCTCGGCGGCGGGCGCGCGGATCTGGTGATCGTGTTCGTCGCCGGCTCGCACGTCGCGGCGGCGGTCTCGGTGCTCGAGGGCGTCCACGAGGCGCTCGCGCCGGGTGGGCTGATCGGCTGCGGCGCCGGGGGCGTCCTCGGCGGGCGCCGGGAGGTCGAGACGGGGACCGCGGTCGCCGTCTGGGCCGCCTCGCTCGGCGAGGGGTCGGCCGAGACGTTCCACGCGACGGCCGACCAGCTGCCCGAGGGGATCGCGATCCACGGCTTCCCCGACCTGTCGGGAGCGGCCGGCGCGCTGCTGATCCCCGACCCGTACACGTTCCCCACCGACGCGGTCCTCCGCGACCTCGCCGAGCGGGCGCCGGGCGTCCCCGTCGTCGGTGGCGCGGCGAGCGCGAGGGTGGGTACCGAGGGTGCGCTGCTGCTGCACGGCGAAGAGGCGCTGACCGGCGGCGCGGTCGGGGTGCGCTTGGAGGGCGTCGAGATGCTGCCCTGCGTGTCGCAGGGCGCCGCGCCGGTCGGGCCGGAGCTGACGGTGACCGCGGCGGACGGCCCGGTCATCTCCGAGCTGGCGGGGATGCCGGCGCTCGAGAAGCTGCGCGAGGTGATCCTCGACCTGCCGGTGCACGAGCGCGAGCTCGTCGCGGCGGGCCCGCTGCTCGGCGTCGTCATCGACGGCGGCAAGCCGGACTACCTCCAGGGCGACTTCCTCGTGCGCGGCCTCGTCGGCGCCGACCCGGACGAGGGGACGATCGCCGTCGGCACCCCGGTCCGCGCCGGTCAGGTCGTGCGGCTGCACGCCCGCGACGCCGACTCGGCCGACCGCGACCTCCGCGAGGCGCTCGGCCTGCGGCGCGAGGCGCTCGGCGGCGAGGCGCCGGCCGGCGCGCTGGTCTTCACCTGCAACGCCCGCGGCCGCGCGATGTTCGGGACGTCCGACCACGACGCCGAGGCGATCGGCGACGAGCTCGGCGACGCGCCCGCCGCGGGGTTCTTCGCCGCCGGCGAGATCGGGCCGGTGGGCGGCGAGAGCTTCCTGCACGGCTTCACCGCGACCGTCGGGGTGTTCCCGGGGTGAGCGGCCATGTCGCGTTGGGCGGCGCGCGCGTGCTCGTCACCGGCGCGACCGGCGGCCTCGGGCAGGCGATCGCGCGCGAGCTCTCGGCGCGGGGCGCGCGGCTGGTGCTGACCGGGCGCAACGGCGACGCCCTGACGCCGATCGCGGCCTCGCTCGGCGCCGAGGCCGTGGTCGTCGATCTGGCGGACCGCACGCAGGTGGACCGCTTGGCGGCCGAGTGCGGCGCGGTCGACGTCCTCGTCGCGAACGCGGCGCTGCCGGGCTCCGGCCTGCTCTCGACCTACACGCCCGAGCAGATCGACCGCGCGCTCGACGTCAACCTCCGCGCGCCGATCATGCTCGCCCACGCGCTGACCCCGGGGATGGTCGAGCGTGGCCGCGGCCAGCTCGTCTTCATCGGGTCGCTCAGCGGCAAGTCCGCCAACGGCGGCGGATCGATGTACAGCGCGACGAAGTTCGGGGTGCGCGGGTTCGCCCTCGCGCTGCGCCACGACCTGGCCGAGCACGGCGTCGGCGTGTCCACCGTGAACCCGGGCTTCATCCGCGACGCGGGGATGTTCCACGAGTCGGGCGCGAAGCTGCCGCCGGGCGTCGGGACGAAGCGCCCGGAGGACGTCGCGCGCGCCGTCGTCAAGGCGATCGAGGACGACCCGGCGGAGATCGACGTCGCCCCTCTCCCGTTGAAGGCCGGCGCGGCGCTGGCCGCGATGGCGCCGGGGATCGCGGACGTCGTCACGCGGCGCCTGGAGAAGCGGGCGCGCGTGGCCGAGCAGCTCGGCCAGGCGCAGGCCTCGCAGCGCTGAGCGCGGCCCGCGGTCAGAGCGTCGGCATCGCCTCGATCACCGCCCGGAGCAGCGGGTGGACCGTCGCGCTCTGGGCGGCCTCGCTGTCGCCGGACGTGTCCCCGAGCACGTGGACGTAGTCCCACGTGGCGTGCTGGCCGCCCTCGCTGCCGTCGAAGACGAGGACGAGGTAGAGGCCGGGCGGCGTGTCGCGCGGGATGGTGAAGCGGGCGCGCCGCGACATCCGCGGGTACGGCGGGCGGTCGCGCAGCAGGACGACGCCCGAGGGCGCGTCGTCGCGGTGCGCGCTCGCGAGGCTCGGAGAGCCCGCGCCATTCACGAACCACTCCCGGGTCGGGTTCCAGACGACGAGGTAGCCGCGCGAGGTCGTCAGCTCCGCGCCGGCCTCCGCGATCACGGGCGTCGTGCAGCCGCAGGGCCCGTGCGCCTCCGCGGCCTGAGGGACCAGGGCCGCGAGCACGACGAGCCACGCCGGAATCCACCGCATGACGCGGATACGCGGCGGGCGCCGCCGGAGGTCCGTGGTCGTCCGTGCGCTGAGGCGAGGGCCGGGCGCCGCCGGAGGGCCGTGGTCGTCCGTGCGCTGAGGCGAGGGGCGGGCGCCGCCTGAGGTCCGTGGCGCCCCTCAGAAGAGCGACTGCTGCGTGTCCGCCGCCGCGGCGAGCACCTCCTCGCGCCGCTCCGCGAACGCGCGCCGTTTTCTCTCGAGCTCCGCGGCCGCCCGCGCCGCCGGGCCGCTTCCCGCGCGGCCGTTGGCCGCCGCGACGCCGCGGAGGTCGCGCGGCCAGGTCCCTCCGCGCATCTCGTCGCGCCGGATCAGCGCCGCGAGCCTGCGCCGCTCGGCCGCCGGCGCGTAGGCGCCGCGCGCGTAGAGCTCCTCGTAGCGCGGCACGAGGTCGGGCCGGTGCTCGCGCAGCCAGTCCATGAAGAGCTCCTTGACCTCCCCGCGCAGGTGCAGCGCGATGCCGCCGATCCCGGTCGCGCCGGCCTCCGCGGCCATCTTCAGGATCCGCTCCACCTGCTCCGGCGCGTCGTTGATCCCCGGCATGAGCGGCGCCACGAGGATCCCGCACGGGATGCCCGCCTCGTTGATCGCCCGTACCGCCTCCATCCGCGCCTTCGGGTTCGGCGTGTGAGGCTCGGTCGCGCGCCACGCCTTCTCGTCCATCGTGGGGATCGAGAGGTTCGCGTGGATCGGCGCGACCGCGGCGACCTCCTTCATCAGGTCGAGGTCGCGCAGCAGGAGCGGCGACTTCGTGAGGATCGAGCACGGGTTCGCGAAGTCGCGCATCGCCTCCCAGATCCCCCGCATGAGCTTGTAGCGCCCCTCGACCCACTGGTACGGGTCGGTGTTCGTGCCCATCGCGACGTGCTCGCCCCGCCACGACGGCTTCGCCAGCTCCGCCCGCAGCACCTCCGGCGCGTTGACCTTGACCACGATCTCCTTCTCGAAGTCGCGGCCGGCGCCGAGGTCGAGGTACTTGTGCGTCGGACGGGCGAAGCAATAAGAGCAGGCATGGCTGCATCCACGGTACGGATTGATGGTCCAGCGGAACGGGACCTGGCTGACTTCGGGGACCCGATTCAGCGCTGATTTCGCGCGGATCTCGTAGAAGCGGGTGTCGAGTGCCTCGGGTGCGTCGAAGCGGCGGACGACCGCCTCCTCGCGGTAGCCGGGCAGTCTCCGGCGCTCCTCCTCGTCGACTCGCAGGTTGTCCCAGCGCATGCGAACACATGTTCGCATAGGGGCCTGACGGACGGCAAGACCGCAAGCTCAGCGCGTTTGCAGCGTTACACGATCCAAGCCACTTCGGGGGGAGATGGGACATGAGGTTCTCCAAGGCGGCGCTCGCCGCTCTCGCAGTCACGGGCGTGCTCGCCCAGCCGGCGTCCGCGCTCGAGCAGCACCAGTACAACAACACCCAGACGCAGGGCGGCAACTCGATCGCCCAGCACGGGTTCTGGCAGCTTCAGGCGGGCGACGACGGCACCTCGGACATCACGTTCGAGTGCTACGCCAACGGCGCGCCGCTGGCCACCGGGATCGGGTTCAAGGCCTGCTACCTGGAGGGCGCCGACGGCACGATCTACGACGCCGAGGACACCACCGCGCGGCCCGGGTTCGCCGCCGCCACCGCGGCCGCCTTCCTCGACGCGAAGACCCAGCGTCACCGCATCTGCATCCAGACGAGCGCCTTCTTCGGCTCCGAGTCGGTCTTCATGGAGACGACGAAGACCTGCTCGACGTTCCAGTAAGCCGCGAGACAGCGCGGGCGGCATGATGCGCTCATGCCGCCCGCCATCGCGCCCGCCACGCACGACGACCTCGACGACGCCGTCGTCCTCTTCGCCGGCTACCAGACGTTCTACGCCGGAAGCGCACGCGACGCCGACCACAACCGCGCCTTCCTGACCCGCTTCCTCGCGCCGAGCGACGACGGCCTGCTGCTGCTCGCCCGCGACGAGGACGGCACGGCCCTCGGCTTCGCCAACCTCTACTGGACCTTCAGCAGCGTCTCCGCCGAGGAGCACGCCGTCATGAACGACCTCTTCGTCGCCGAGGACGGGCGGGGGAAGAACGTCGGCCACGCCCTCATCGAGGCCGCCGCGGCGGCAGCGCGCGAGCGCGGCCACGCGCGCATGAGCTGGCAGACCGCGCTCGACAACCGCCAGGCGCAGCGGCTCTACGAGCGCTTCGACGGCGAGCGGACCGTCTGGTTCGAGTACGAGATCGAGGTCTAGCGGAACCCGCGGGACCTAACCGCGCGGTTCGATGACCTGCCACTCCCCGGAGCGCATTCGACGCAGGTAGGGCACCCGGTTCTTCTCGAACTCCGTCGCACGGGCAACGTTGATGAAGAACGTCGCCTCCGTCGGCTGCAGTTCGCGAGCCATGACACTCGCCCGCAGCCGATAGGCCAGCGGGACGGACCCCTTCACGATCACCGCGGTGCCGTCTTTCGTCCGAGCGCGCGTGGTGAAGTACAGGGTGTTCTCGACCGCCGCCTCGATCGTCTCGGTGAGTTTGTCCTCGCCCGGCTTGAGGTCCCCCACCTCGAAGGTCGTGAGAAGCTTGCCCTTCTCGGTCGGCACCCGTTGGCGGAAGGACTTGATGCCTTTCGGGGCCTTGAACGCGATGTTCTCCGGGTGCTCGATGCGTATCGCAACGTCCTCGGCCGTCTGTTCTCCGCGGTTGCGCAGCCGGAACGCCAGAGGGAAGGGCTCGGTGAAGGGATCGGATTGCTTCCGCAGCGGCGGCACGACCGACATCGTCGCTCGGTCCCCGTCCATCGTCGATTCCCATACGACATCTGCCGGGTCGCTTGCAGAGAACCAGTCGACGAGAGTGGTGACGCCGACCGCGATGCCGCAGATCGCTCCGACCCAGAGCGTCACGCGCTCGAGCCCCGCGAATCGCGGTCGAGTCGAGGCTTGGGCTTGCGACGAGGGCTCCGAGGTCATGGGGACAGGATCGAGAGCTAGGCGCCGGCCCGGGCCAGCAGCGACTCCTCGCCGGCCAGGGTCTGCGACGTCGCCGACACGATCTCGACCGGCACGACCTCGCCGGGCGCGGCGAGGCCGGCGAAGTTCACGACCTTGTTGTGCCGCGTCCGTCCGCGCAGGCGCGAGGCGTCCGTCCGCGACGTCCCCTCGACGAGCACGTCGAGCGTCCGCCCCACGAACCGCTGCGCCCGCTCGCGCGCGCGGCGCTGGACGACCTCGACGAGCCGCTCCATCCGCTCCACCGCGACCTCGTGCGGCACGAGCCCCTCGGTCAGCGACGCCGCCTCCGTCCCGCGACGGGGCGAGTAGATGAAGGTGAAGGCGCCGTCGTAGCCGACCTCCTCGCACACCGCGAGGGTCTCGGCGAAGTCCTCCTCCGTCTCCCCCGGGAAGCCGACGATGACGTCGCTGGTCAGCGCCACGTCGGGGACGTGCTCGCGGATCAGCGCGACCCGGTCGAGGTAGCGCTCGCGGGAGTACGTGCGGCGCATCGCCTTCAGGATCCGCGTCGAGCCTGACTGGAGCGGCAGGTGGATGTGCTCGCACAGCGAGCCCAGCTCGGCGTGGGCCCGCACGACGTCCTCGCGCATGTCCTTCGGGTGCGGCGACGTGTAGCGGACGCGCTCGATGCCGGTCGCGTCGACCGCGCGCAGCAGCTCGCTGAACTCGCGGCGCTGCGGCCTCAGGTCGCGGCCGTAGGAGTTCACGTTCTGCCCGAGCAGCGTGACCTCGCGGACGCCCTCGGTGGCCAGCCGCCCGACCTCGGACACCAGCTCGTCGAACGGCCGCGACACCTCGCGCCCCCGCGTCGACGGCACGATGCAGTACGAGCACCGGCAGTTGCAGCCGACGGAGATCTGCACCCACGCCTGGAAGTCCCGCGCGCGCTTCATCGGCAGGTGGCCGGTGAAGCCCTCGAACTCGAAGAAGCCCTGGGCCGTGAGGGAGTCCGAAGTGAGGAACTCCGCGAGCTTGTGGACCTGCCCCGGCCCGAAGGCGACGTCGACGAACGGGAACTGGCGGAAGACCTGCTCCTTGACCGACTGCGCCCAGCAGCCCCCGACGCCGATCACGCGGTCCGGGTCGCGCCGCTTCAGCGCCGCCGCCTTGTTGAGGTGGGAGACGAAGCGCTCGTCGGCCTTCTCGCGGATCGAGCAGGTGTTGAAGAGGATCAGCTCCGCGTCCTCGGCGCTGCCCGCCTCCGCGTACCCGAGCGACTCGAGCATGCCCTTCATCCGCTCGGAGTCGTGCTCGTTCATCTGGCACCCGAAGGTGGTGACGTGGAAGCGTTTCATCGCGCGTACTCGACCGCGCGCGACTCCCGGATCACCGTCACCTTGATCTGCCCGGGGTACTCGAGCTCCTGCTCGATCTCGCGTGCGATCTCGTGGCTGAGGAGCGTCATGCCGTCGTCGTCGACGGCGCCGGGCTCGACCATGATCCGGATCTCGCGCCCGGCCTGCATGGCGTAGACCTTCTCCACGCCCGGATGGCGCTCGGCGATGTGCTCGAGCTCCCGCAGGCGCTTGACGTAGGACTCGAGCGACTCTCCTCGCGCGCCCGGGCGGGCGCCGCTGAGCGCGTCGGCGGCCTGGACGATCACGGCCTCGACGGTCTGCGGCTCGACCTCGTTGTGGTGGGCCTCCGCCGCGTGCGCGACGGCCTCGGCCTCGCCGTGCCGGCGCATCAGCTCGCCGCCGACGAGCGCGTGCGGGCCCTCGACCTCGTGCGAGACGGCCTTGCCGATGTCGTGCAGCAGCGCGGCGCGGCGGGCGGTCTTCGCGGAGGCGCCCAGCTCCTCGGCCATCAGCGCGGCGAGGTGCGCGCACTCGACGCTGTGGGCCAGGACGTTCTGGCCGTAGGAGGTCCGGAACTTCAGCCGGCCGAGGATCTTCGTCAGCTCGGCGTCCAGGCCCTGGACGTTGGCCTCGAAGGCCGCGGACTCGCCCGCCTCGACGATGTGGGACTCGAGCTCGGACTTCGCCTGGTAGAAGGCCTCCTCGATGCGCGCCGGGTGGATGCGCCCGTCCTGGAGCAGCTTCTCGAGCGTCATCCGCGCCACCTCGCGGCGCACGCCGTCGAACCCGCTCAGCACCACCGCGTTCGGGGTGTCGTCGATGATGAAGTCGATCCCCGTCAGGTTCTCGAGCGCGCGGATGTTCCGACCCTCGCGACCGATGATCCGGCCCTTCATGTCGTCGGACTGCAGCTGGACGACGGAGACGGTCGTCTCGGTGGCGTGCGACGCGGCGAGGCGCTGCATGGCCACGGCCAGGATCGAGCGCACGCGCCGCTCGGCATCGCGCTTGGTCTGCTCCTCGATCTGGCGCAGGACCTTGACCGCGTCGTGGCGCGCGCGGTCCTCGACCTCCTTGACGAGCTGCGCGCGGGCCTGGGCGGCGCTGAGGCCGGAGACGCGCTCCAGCTGGCGCTCGTGCTCCTGGCGGCGCTCCTCGAGCAGCCGGCGCTCCTCGTCGAGCTTCGTCGACTTGGTGACGAGCTCGGCCGAGCGGCGCTCGAGCTCGGCGCCCCGCTGCTCGAGCTCGGCCGCGCGCTGGCGCAGCTCGGTCGCCCGCTCCTCGAGCTCGCGCTGGCGGGCGCCGTTCTCGGCGGCGCCGCCCGCGGTCTGACCGGCGTCCCCGTCGGACCCTGAGGCCCCGGGGCGGGCGCGGAACACGAGGGCGGCGACGATCAACCCCGTCGCCACCACCGCCGCCGCGATCACCAGTTCCATTTGCTTGTCCTCTCCCCGCGGGGCAGGCCGTGGCCGGCCCCGGTCTCGCTCTCTCAAATCGGTTGGAGCGGCGGACCGGGCCGTGCGGTGCAGGCCGGGACAGGCGTGGTGGAGCGGCCGACGGCCGCGCTTCAGGCTAGGACTGCGTGAATCGGTGGTGTGCCGGGCGGCCGGCGCCCGGGTCGGAGGCTCTCGGTGTCTGAAGCTTCGGTGTCAAAACTGCTCTTTTGCTGCCCTTTTCTGCCCTCACGGGCCCAATCACTTCGCTGCGCCGGATCGTAGTGCGCGCGCGACCGGGGCGCAACGCGACCTTCACGCCGCGGCGCGGCCGTGCTCCCGCACAGCGTCGTACGCGATCTCGAGGTCGTAGCCCTTGCGGACGAGGAAGCCGAGCGCCCGCTCGCGCTCGCGATCGGTCGCCGGCGGCTCGCGCCAGCGGTGGCGGAGTAGTTCGAGCGCCGCGTCGAGCTCGGTGCCGAAGTCGCGGCCGCGCAGGGCGGCGGAGATGTGCTCGCGCTCGACGCCCAGCTCGACGAGCTTTCGCTCGATCCGCTCGCTGCCCCAGCCGTCGAGCGTGACGCGGTCCTCGACGAACCGCTGGGCGTACCGGGCGTCGTCGAGGTAGCCCAGCGCGGCGACCTCCTCGATCGCCCGCTCGACCGCCTCCTCCTCCACGCCCTTGCCCGCGAGGTGCTTGCGGACCTCGGCCACCGTGCGGTCACGGCGGCCGAGGTACCGGAAGGCGAGGTCGATCGGTTCTGGAGCGGCCGCCACGGAGGGGCCCCGGGTGCCGCTAGGCGGCGGCGACCGCGGCGGGCGCGTCGACGTCTTCGAGCGGCGGGATGTCCTTCTCCGGCTCGATCTCGGCGACGAGGTCGCGGTCGAGGCCGAGGGCGGCGTAGACCTTGTCCTCGATCTCCTTCGCGATTTCGGGGTGCTCGTCAAGGAAGGCCTTGGCGTTGTTGCGGCCCTGGCCGAGGCGCTCGTCGCCGTAGGAGAAGAACGAGCCGGACTTGACGACCGCCCCGTGCTCGATCCCCAGGTCGAGGATGCAGCCCGAGGACGAGATGCCCCTGCCGAACTCGATGTCGAACTCCGCCTGCTTGAACGGCGACGCGACCTTGTTCTTGACGACCTTCACGCGGACGCGGTTGCCGACGGCCTCCGTGCCCTCCTTGAGCGTCTCGATCCGGCGGATGTCGAGGCGCTGCGACGAGTAGAACTTGAGCGCGCGCCCGCCCGGCTGCGTCTCCGGCGAACCGAACATCACGCCGACCTTCTCGCGGATCTGGTTCGTGAAGATGCAGAGCGTGCCGGAGCGGTTGAGGTTGCCGGCGAGCTTGCGCATCGCCTGGGACATCATCCGCGCCTGCAGGCCCACCGTCGTGTCGCCCATCTGGCCCTCGAGCTCCGACCGCGGGGTCAGGGCCGCCACGGAGTCGACGCAGATCAGGTCGACGGCGCTCGAGCGCACGAGCATGTCCGCGACCTCGAGCGCCTGCTCGCCGTAGTCGGGCTGCGAGACGAGCAGCTCGTCGATGTCCACGCCGATGCGCTGGGCGTACAGCGGGTCCATCGCGTGCTCGGCGTCGATGAACGCGCACACGCCGCCGAGCTTCTGGGCCTCGGCGATGATGTGGTACATCAGCGTCGTCTTGCCGGAGGACTCCGGCCCGAAGACCTCGACGATGCGACCGCGGGGCACGCCGCCGATCCCCAGCGCGAGGTCGAGCGACAGCGCCCCCGTCGGGATCGCGTTGACCTTGACCTGAGCGCCCTCGTCGCCCATCCGCATGACCGTGCCTTGGCCGAACTGGCGCTCGATCTGGGACAGCGCGCCTTGGAGCGCGGCATCCTTGGCCTTGGCAGCCTTCTCCTGCTCGCTGACGGGGGGCATGGCGGACGTACCTCTTCTCGACGAATCGTGGACTGGCAAGTGTGAGGAGAGCGCCGGACGGAAGATCTCGCCCCCCTCAAGACCCCGCGCGCGAGGCCGACGACCCGGTGTATGGCGGCCGAGCCCGAGGCGCCCCGACGCACGTCCCTGGGCAGGCGCCTGTTCCTGTCTCTCCTCACCATGCTCGTTCCGCTGGGCCTGGTGGCCGGCGTCGCGCTGTACGCCCACTACGGCAGCACCGTCGAGCAGGACCGCATCGAGCGCGAGACGGTCGAGGAGTTCGCGGCCATCTCCACCGCCCGCGACGCCGCCGAGCGCCTCCGCATCGAGACGACCCAGGCCCGCCACTCGCCGCGCGCCCACACGATCGGCCGCGCCGCGGAGGCCCACGCGACCCTCGTGCGCGCCACCAGAGCACTCCAGAAGCGCGTCAACGATGCCGAGGAGCACGCGGCCGCCGCCAAGGCCGCGCGGGCGGCGAGCAAGGGCGACGTCGAAGCGGTCGAGAACGCGCTCACGGGCGTGCGC
>DASVRH010000334.1:0-9354 GCA_036388715.1 Solirubrobacteraceae bacterium
TCTCCTCCACCCGCACGCTGAACGGGACGCCCGGCTCGACGGCGGCGGGGACGTCGCGCAGCACGAGCGGCTGGTACTCCCAGCGGTAGTCGGGCGGGGGCGAGAAGTTCGCCTGGATGACGACGTCGTCGCCCTCCTGGAGCATCGTCTGGCAGAAGCCGCCGGTCAGCTTGCCCGTGTTGAGCAGCCAGCCCGACCACGCGTCGTCGCGATCGAAGTCGTGGCGCTCGTCGAGGATGCGATGGACGTAGGGCTCGTGGTCCCAGTCGCCGCCGGTGGCGCGGTCCAGCGCGCCGGCGAGGCTGGTGCCGTCGCACTCGTCGTTGACGTTGGCGATCTGGCCGGGGAACAGCTCGACGGTCGTCCGCTCGACGAGGGTGCGGTGCTCCCCCTCGATCCGGATCGACACGGTCGGTTCCGCGAGAGCGGGCGCAGCGTTGACGGCTGCGAGCAGGACGGCGGCGATGAGGCCGCGACGGAGGATGATCATGAAGGAGCCACCCCTTTCCGCGAGGGCGATCGGCTTTTCCGGTCGGGATGGGCTTCCTGGCTTGCGGGATCGACCCGGTCCGCGCCTTCCCGGAGCGCCGATGGCTCCTCCGGTGGCTGCGCTGCGACTCACAACGCGTGCGGTGGGCACCCCCGATCACAGTGGCGGGTCCGCGCCGGCTTCTCACCGGACTTCCCCCACTCACCGACCCTGGGCTATGTCGAGTGGCATCCTACCGCTCGTGGGACGGGTGAACCTGACGAAGATCTACACGCGCCTCGGCGACTCGGGAGAGACGCACCTGGGCGACATGAGCCGCGTGCCGAAGACGCATCCGCGCATCGAGGCCTACGGCGACATCGACGAGCTCAACAGCACCATCGGCGTCGCGCTGAACGCCGCCGACCTCCCCGAGGCGTACGCCGGGTGGCTCGGGCGGATCCAGAACGACCTCTTCGACCTCGGCGCCGACCTGTCCGTCCCCTCGGGCGAGGACCGGCTGCGCGTCGCGCCCGAGCAGGTCGAGTGGCTCGAGGGGCGCTGCGACGAGGTCAACGCGGAGCTCGAGCCGCTGCGCTCCTTTCTCCTCCCCGGCGGGACCGAGGCCGCCGCGCGGCTGCACGTCTGCCGCACCGTGTGCCGGCGCGCCGAGCGCCGCGCGCTGCTCGTCGAGGGCGCCAACCCCGAGGTCGTGCGCTACCTCAACCGGCTGTCGGACCTGCTCTTCATCCTCGCCCGCGGCGCCAACGCCGGCGGCGAGGAGCCGCTCTGGCAGCCCGGCGAGAACCGCTAGCGCCTACCGGCCGGTGCGGCAGCGCGCGCGGCGGGTGATCTTCAGGCGGTCGACGGCGACGGTCGAGTCGTACTCGTTGTCGCCCTGGTCGAGGATCGAGAGGAAGAGCTTCACGCGGCGGCCGGGCTTGACGCGCTTGCGCGCGGTCAGCGTGTTCGTCGCCCCGTCATAGGTCGTCCCCGCCGAGCTGCGGTCGCTGACCGCGAACGCGCCGGTGCCGTTGACGCTGATCGGCCGGAAGCGGCGGTCGCGGGCGAAGTTGTTGCGCAGGCGCCGCAGGCGCGCGTCGGCCGGGTCGCTGCGCCACAGCGAGCGGCCGGTCTCGGCGATGAACGCGTCGTTGAACTCCGTGTCGACGAACTCGTCGTACTCCTCGGAGAAGAAGCGCAGCTTGAAGCTCAGGCAGTTGGCCCGGCGCGGGGCGCGGAGGTCGAGGCGCATGACGACGGCGTCGATCGCGCCTCCGCGGAACGGCTGGCCGCCGTTGTCGGTCGAGAGGTCGTCCTGCTCGTTCGGGTCGTCGAGCAGTGTCGCGTCGCCGGTGCTCAGGACGCCGAACGCGCGGCGGTGCGGGCGGAAGCCCTGCAGGCGCGTGTTGGCGGTGGCGACCGGGTTGCCCCGCGCCGGGATCTGGAGGAACCGCGCGCGCTTGAGCAGGCTGGGCTTGGCGACCATCGCGCTCGCGACCTTCTTGGCGCTGCGGGTGGCGGTGACGGCGGCGCCGGCGGGGGCGGCGGGCAGCGCGACGGCGGCGGTGAGTGTGGTGACGAGCAGGAGGCGACGCATCGCCGCGGGACCGTAGAGCGTCAGCGCGCCGATCGCGCCGGTTCGCCCACTGCCCGCTCGGCGTCGCCGGGCGGATCGCCGAGCAGCAGCCAGCCGCCGCCCGCGTCGCGCTTCAGCGCCCCGCGCCGCTCGAGCGTCCGCAGCGCCGTGGTGACCGAAGGGCGCTGGGCGCCGACGAGCCCGGCGAGCGTCTCGTGGGTGAGGCGGACCGGGAGGAGCGTGCCGTGCGTGCCGACGTGGCCCCAGCGGTCGGCGAGGTGCCACAGCGCGGCGAGCAGGCGGGCGTCGAGGCGCGGCATCCCCGCGATCGCCAGCAGCACCGCGAGGTCGCGCGAGCGGCGGATCGTGCGGCTCATCAGCTCGGCCATGACCGGCGGGAAGCGGCCGGCGAGCGAGGCGAACCGCGCGTCGAGGACGGCCAGCCGCGCCGGGTGCATGACGCGCCACGCCGACTCGTGCCTGACGGGGGCGCCGCCGCCCTCGTCGGCGTCCCACGGGCGCAGGACGTCGCCGGGCCCGAGCAGCTCCGCGCAGGCGTGGCGCCCGACGCGCACGTCGCGGCTCAGCAGCCCGTCGACGACCAGGAAGCCGAGGTCGCCGGGGGCCTCCCCGAGCGAGTGCTCGGCGCCCCACGGGCCCTCGGGCACGCGGACCTCGCCGGCGACGAGATGCTGCGTCGCGGAGGTCAGCTCGTCGGCGGAAAGCTGCGCGCCCAGGCGGCGATCCTCCGCCAGGACGTGCACCGACGCATGGGGAGCGGCAAGCACCCGGAGCACTGTACGAGCGCCCCCTCGCCCGCCGGTCCAGACCCCGCTGGACGCGCGCCGGGCGCCGGCTCGCACATCCGTCGAATCGCTCGTGGAAGGGCTCAAGTCCGGAAACACTCCCGCCACGGTCGCCGCCACGAAGGGCGGCAAGTCGAGCACGGAGGTTCGTTTCATGAGGAAGTTCAACCGGCCGGTCGCGTCGCTCCTGGCGCTCAGCGCGATGGGCGTCGCCGCGGTGTCCCCGTCGGCCCTCGCCGGCGGCGAGTCCTACCCGCCGCCCCCGACGACCACGAAGGCGAAGTGCAACGCGGGCAACGGCAACGGCAGCGAGTACGTCACCGGCGGCCACTGCACCAACGGCGATCCCGGCAACTCGTGGAACGCGCCCAACCGCGGCGGCGACGAGATCTCGTTCTACCCCGGCAGCGTCCCGAACCCGGGCGGCAACAACGCGCCGTAGGCACGCGAGGTGTGCGGGAGCCCCGACGACGGCTCCCGCACACCCCACAACGACGGAAGCCTCGCTTCCGCGAGGCTTCGAGAAGTACCGCTACGGGGATTCGAACCCCGGTTTCCGCCGTGAGAGGGCGGCGTCCTAGTCCCCTAGACGATAGCGGCGCGTATCAGCGCGAAGGGTAGCGCGCA
Organism: Solirubrobacteraceae bacterium; assembly: GCA_036388715.1. GTDB lineage: Bacteria > Actinomycetota > Thermoleophilia > Solirubrobacterales > Solirubrobacteraceae > CADCVT01. Next base: position 3,482 of record DASVRH010000334.1, read on the forward strand.
TGAGTGCGGATGAGAGGACTCGAACCTCCACGGGGTTGCCCCCACGGCGACCTGAACGCCGCGCGTCTACCAATTCCGCCACATCCGCGAGCGGCGGGGAATGGTAGCGGTCGATCAGGGGAATACGGCATAATCGGGGCGGTACGCCCCAGCCGTCCCCGACGCCGCCGACCGGATGATCCTCGACGTCGACATCCCTCGCACGAACAAGGCCCCCTGGCATGCCCGCCGGGCGGTCGAGCGACTCGGTGATCAGCTCGATCCCGAGGTCGTTCCCGACGTCCTGCTGCTCGTCTCCGAGCTGGTGACGAACAGCGTCAAGTACGGCGAGCGCGGGGCGCTGAAGCTCCAGATCGAGTCGACGGGCCCGCGCAACGTGCGCGTCGAGGTCATCGACCAGGGCGACGGGTTCATCCCCGTCGCGCGCGACCGCCCGATGAACGAGCCGGGCGGCTGGGGGCTGCACCTCGTCGAGGCGCTCACCGACCGGTGGGGCGTCTACGAGGGCTCCACGCACGTCTGGTTCGAGATCGACCGCTGACAGCGCGCTAGCGTTCGGCGGCGTGTCCCGCCTGCCCCTGCCGGCCGCGGCCGTCGTCCTCGCCGCCGCCCTCGCGCTCGTCGCGCCCTCCACCGCCTCCGCCCAGACCCCGTTCGGCCACGCCTGCACGCCGAACGACGGCTTCCGCTCCTGCCCCACGACCGGCCTCGAGGACCGCGTCCCGAGCTGGGACGGCACCCCGCTCGACGTCGACGTCACGCTGCCCGCCGAGGGCGCCGGCCCGTTCCCGACGCTGCTGCTCCTGCACGGCCTCGGCGGCACGAAGACCTCCTTCCTCCAGCCCAGCCCGACGAACCCCGGCTACGACGCGCAGTCGTTCGCCCGCCTGGGCTACGCGGTCGTCACCCCGACCGCGCGCGGCTACGGCAACTCGTGCGGGCGCCCCGAGTCGCGCACCGCCGGCTGTGAGAACGGGTTCACCCGCCTCGCCGACATGCGCTACGAGGTCCGCGACCTGCAGACGCTCGTCGGCCGCCTGGTCGACGAGGGGATCGCCAAGCCGGACGCGATCGGCTCGACCGGCGTCTCCTACGGCGGCGGCATGTCGACGATGCTCGCGTTCCTGAAGAACCGCGTGCGGATGCCCGACGGCAGCTTCGCCCCCTGGACCTCGCCGAACGGCACGCCGATCAGCCTCGCCGCGGCGTGGCCGCGCTGGCTGTGGACCAACGGCGAGGGCATCTTCATCCGCACCGGCCGCGACACGTGGGCGCGCAAGCCCGTCGGCGTGCCGACGCCGTCGTACGCGGGCGGGATCTTCCTGACCGCGGACACCGGGTTCGTCGCGCCCGACGACGCCGAGCTCACCGCGAACGTGCACAAGTGGAAGGCCGACCTGGACCGGGGGACGCTCGGCCCCGAGGTCATCCCGACGCTCGACATGGCCTACGACCTGCACGGCGTCGCCGGCCTCTCCGGCAGCCGCTACCCCCTCGACGGCCCCGCGCCCCTGCTCATGCAGTCCGGCTGGACCGACGCGCTGTTCCCCGTCGGCCACTCGATCTCCGCCTACAACACGATCCGCGACCTCAACCCGGCGTTCCCCGTCTCGCTCCAGTTCGGCGACCTCGGCCACGCCCCCGCGGCGAACAACACGCCGGACACGGTCACGCTCAACGCGGGCGGCATCGCGTTCCTCGACGCCCGCCTGCGCGGCGTCGGCACGCCCCCGGAGCCGGGCTCGGTGACCGCGATCACCATGCGCTGCCCCGCCGGCCAGGGCGGAACCGTCTACAACGCCCCGACCCTCGCGTCGCTGACCACGAAGACCGTGCGCTTCGGCAGGGGCGGCCGGGTGACGATCACGCAGCGCGGCGCCAGCGAGGAGCTGGCCAAGGAGCTCAACCCGCTCGGCTCGACCGCGTCGCACTGCTTCGCGCACTCGCCGGACCGGACGAACCGCCGCAACACGTTCGCGGGCCGCGTGCGGCGCGCCGTCACGCTGCTGGGCCGCCCGGTGATCACGGGGCGCGCGCGCGTGACCGGGCGCTACGGCCAGGTCATCGCCCGCGTGTGGGACCACGACCCGCGCACCGGCGAGCAGCTGCTCATCACGCGCGGCGCCTTCCGCTTCAAGGCCAACCAGCGCGGGCGCTTCCGCTTCATCCTCGACGGCAACGGCTGGCGGTTCGCGCGCGGGCACCGGATCGTCGTGGAGCTGGTCGGGCGCGACGAGCCGACGTACGACGCCGCGCCCGAGCCGTTCACGGCGCGGCTCAGCCGCCTGCGCGTCGCCATGCCCGTGCGGTGAGGCGGGCCGCGGCGGTCGCCCTCGCGGTCGCCGCGGCGGCGCTCCTGCCGCCGGGCGGCGCCGCCGCCGCGCTGCGCCTCGAGCGGGTCGGGAGCTTCGCCCAGCCGGTCTACGTGACGGGTCCGCCCGGCGCGGGCGGGCGGCTGTTCGTCGGGGAGCGCCGCGGCCGGGTCCGGATCGTGCGCGGCGGGCGGAAGCTGCGCCTCCCGTTCCTCGACATCCACCGCGAGGTCCTCATCCGCTCGCGCTACGAGACGGTGGACCAGCGCGGCCTGCTGTCGATCGCCTTCGCGCCCGACTACCGCACGAGCCGCCGCCTCTACGTCTTCTTCGTCGACCGCCGCGACCGGATCCGCGTCGACGAGCTGCGCCGCTCGCGCTCGGACCCCGACCGCGCGGACAAGACGTCGCGCCGGACCCTCTTCACGGTCCCCGGCGCCGGCCGCGTGCACCACGGCGGGCAGCTCGCCTTCGGCCGCGACGGGGCGCTCTACGCGAGCGTGGGGTTCACGAACGAGGAGGACGCGCCGCAGGATCCCGCGAGCCTGCGCGGCAAGATCGTGCGGATCGACGTCGACGCGCCGGATCCGCGGCCGGAGGTCTGGGCGACCGGGCTGCGCAACCCCTACCGCTTCTCCTTCGCGCCCGACGGGCGGATGGTCGTCGCCGACGTCGGCGGCGACGAGGCCGAGGAGATCACCGTCCTCGACGGCGCCGGGGCCAACCTCGGCTGGCCGCTCTACGAGGGCGACCGGCGCCTCGAGGACGGGGACGTCGCCGGCTACGTCCCACCCGCGATCACCCACCGGCACGCCGCCGGCTGGTGCTCGATCATCGGCGGCTACGTCGTCGACGGCCGCTACCTCTACGGCGACCTGTGCAGCGGCGACATTCACGCCGCGCGCCTCGACGCGACGCCGCCGACGACGAGGCGGCTGCGCCTCTCCGTCCCCTACCTCGTCTCGTTCGGCACCGACACCCGCGACCGCCTCTATGCGGTGAGCTTCCGCGGGCCGGTCTGGCGGATCGCGGGCTAGGCGGGCGCCTCGCGCACGACCTCCTCGGGCGCCTTGTCGTCGCGCAGCCCGAGGAAGCGCGGCTGGCGCAGTCGCCCCGCGCGCGTCCACTCCTGGAAGCCGACCTGCGCGACGAGCCGCGGCTCGACCCAGTGCGCCCCGGCGACGCGCGGCTTGATCGGCTCGGCGAACGGGCTCGTGTCGCGCGCGAGCGGCGCGAGCTGGGCGACGAGGTCGTCGAGCGTGCTCCGCGTGAAGCCGGTCCCGACCTTGCCGGCGTAGCGCATCACGCCGTCCTTGTCGTAGACGCCGACGAGCAGCGCCCCGAGACCGGTCCGGCTGCCGCGCGGCTCCGTCCACCCGCCCACCACGACCTCCTGCTCGGCCAGGCACTTCAGCTTCAGCCAGTCGCGCGAGCGGCCCGCGACGTACGGCGAGCCCACGCGCTTGGCGATCAGGCCCTCCCAGCCGGCGGCGCACGCCTCGCGGTAGCGCTCCTCGCTGTCGCCCTCCAGCACCTCGCTGGCGCGCAGCGCGGGGTCGCCGGCCGCGCGGACGAGCTCGGCGAGCAGCGACCGCCGCTCCTCCAGCGGCCGCGGGCGCAGGTCCTCGCCGTCGAGGAGGAGGACGTCGAAGGCCCACAGCGCGATCGTGGCGGAGCCCTGCTGGAGGGCCTGGAAGCCGAGCGGGTCGTCGCCGACCATCCCGACGACCTCGCCGTCGAGGACGACGTCGCGGCCGAGCGCGGTGATCGCGGCCGCCACCGACGGCCAGCGGGCGGTGCGGTCGATCTCGTTGCGCGTGAAGAGCGCGACGCGCCCGCCCTCGGCGGAGGCCAGGCAGCGCACGCCGTCGAGCTTGCGCTCGAGCACCCAGCCGGGGCCGAGCGCGCGCTCGTCGGTGAGCGTGGCGAGCATGGGTGCGACGAAGGGCATCCGCCGCTCCTATCCCAGGTTCGCCGCGGCCGTGCGCGCGCCGACCGCCTCGAGCCGCGCCGCGGCGGTCTCCGCCAGCTCGTCGCGCGCCGGCCCGTCGAGCAGCGGGACGAGGTCGGCGAGGACGCGGGCGGCGGTGTAGCGCTCGCCGAAGGCGGCGAGGCCGTCCGTCGCGGTGGTCGCGGCGGCGACGGCCTCGTCCGGGCGACCGTCCGCCGCCGAGCGCATGGCGCGCGCCCACTGCGCGAGGAAGCCCAGGACGGGCGCGCAGGCCGCGGTGGCCAGGGCGTCCGCGGCGGCGACCATCCGGTCGACCTCGGCCCAGTCGCCGGCGACCGCGTGGACCTGGAGGCCGGCGCGCAGGCGGTGGACGTCCATCGTCGCGTCCTTGCGCGGCGGGACGGAGCGGAGCCGCTCGCGCGTCTCCTCGACGCCGAGGAGCGGGCGCATCAGCTCGATGCAGTGGAGCGGATCCGGCGACGGGCGCGGGGTCGCGCGACCGCTCTCGACCATCGCGGCGAGCCGCGCCCCCGCCGCCGAGTCGCCGTTCTCGTGCAGCCACAGCGCGCGCCCCGCGAGCGCGAGGGCCACGCTGCTGCACACCCCGTTGGTGTCCTCGGCGGCGTCCCGGGCGACGCTCTCGGTCGCGGCGCCGAACGCGTCCAGGTCGCCGGAGGGGACCAGGGCGAGGGTCGCCGCCCCGGCGGCGTGCAGCGCGCGGTGGGGCCCGAGCCGCCCCGCCTGCTCCGTGCTGTCGCGGACGAGCCCGCGGGCGCGGTCGAAGCGGCCGGCGCGGGCGAGGCACATGGCGGCGACGACGAGCGTCTCGTGCAGCTCGACCCGGCCGGGCGCGCGGTCGGCGACGGCGATCAGACGCTCCCCCATCGCCTCGGCCTCGCAGAGCCCCTGGCCGAAGACGATCGACCCGAGCGTCTCCAGCGCACGCGCGAGGAGCTCGTTGAACTCGAGGCGCTCGGCGATCGCGACGGCGCGCAGGGCGTCGCGCCGCGCGGCCACGGGATCCGTCTCGCCGGCGCCCCACGCGGGCAGGCCGACCGCCCGCGCGAGCAGCAGCGCCGCCGCCTCGGGCGTGTCCTCGTGCTCGTCGACGCCGGCGAGGCCCTGCTGGACCATCGCCGCCGCGCGCCCCCCCCAGCCCGGCGTCTTGAAGGCGCCGCCGTAGCGCACGCACAGCAGGGTGGCCTCCGACCGCAGGCGCGTCTCGGAGTCGACGTCGCCGCAGGCGCGGGCGAGGTCGATCGCCTCGAGGTAGAAGCCGAACGACTCGTCGCTGCGCAGCGCCGCGTGGTTGGCGTGGGCCTTCAGCTCGACGCCGAAGACGCGCTCCTGGTCGTTCGCGGCGAGGGCGAGGGCGCGCTCGCCGAAGCGCTGCGTCTGCTCGAGGGCGAGGCGGCGGTAGACGATGTGCCCCGCCTCGACGAGCGCGGCGACGGCGCGCGAGCGGATCTCCTCGCGTCGCGCGTCGTCGTCGGGCCAGGCGAGCGCGGCGTCGGTGGCCGCGGCCTCGAGGTGGTGGGCGAGCAGCTCGGCGAACTCCTCGCGGCGGTCGCCGGCGACGCTCTCGAGGAACGCCGCGGCCTCGGCGTGCG
>DASVRH010000335.1:0-2891 GCA_036388715.1 Solirubrobacteraceae bacterium
CGCACGCCGAGGACCTCGGCGCGGGCGCGCGAGCGCGCGAGCACCGCGACCTCGGCGCCCGCCTGCTGCAGCGCCCACACGACGGCCCGGGCGCTGCCGCCGGCGCCGAGGACGAGCGCCGTGCCGGGCGGTTCCCCGAGCGCGCCGAGCAGCGCGGGCGCGTCGGTGTTGTCGGCGTGGATCGCGCCGTCGGGCCCGAACGTGAGGGTGTTCGCGGCGCCGACGCCCTTGGCCGTCTCGGTCGCGGTCTGGGCGACGCCGAGCGCGACCTCCTTGTGCGGCATGGTCACGTTGATCCCGGCGAAGCCGGCGGCGGGCAGCGCGCGGATGGTCTCGGCCGCGACGTCCCTCGGGATCGGCAGGCGCTGGTAGCGGTGGTCGTCGAGGCCGAGCTCGGCGAACGCCGCGGCGAACATGGCCGGCGAACGGCTGTGGGCGACGGGCCAGCCGGCGACGCCGAAGCGCTCAGCCACTGCTCGCCGGCGACTTGCCGCCGCGGCGCTCGCGCTCCGCGTTGTACGCGTCGACGTCGTCCTGGAACTCCTCGTCGGTCGAGGAGAAGTTGTGGGCGCCGTCGCCGCCCGGCTTGATGACGTAGAAGAGGTAGTCGACCCTCGCGGGGTTGGCGGCGGCGCGGATGCTGTCGAGGCCGGGGCTGCCGATCGGGGTCGGCGGCAGGCCGGTGCGGCGGTAGGTGTTGTACGGCGAGTCGAGCCGCAGCTCGGACTGTCGGATCGGCCGCTGCCAGTTGCGCGTGGCGTAGCGGATCGTCGCGTCGATGCCGAGCGGCATCCCCTGGCGCAGGCGGTTGTGGATGACCGCGGCGATGATCGGGCGCTCCTTGGCCAGGCTCGCCTCGCGCTCGACCATCGAGGCGATGATGAGGACGTCGTAGGTCGTGAGGTTCCGGCGCTTGGCCCGCTTGAGGTCGACCTTCGCGATGTTCTCGTCGAAGGCCGCGAGCTGCTGGTCGACCAGCGCGGTCGCCTTGGCGCCCGGCTTCAGCTCGTAGGTCGCCGGGAAGAGGAAGCCCTCGAGCGTCTTAGTGCTGCGCGGGGCCCCGTACTTCCGCGGGCTGAAGCCCTTGCGGCTCGCGGTCGCCTTGACGTAGTCGCCCTCGAGGCCGGCGTCCTTCACCAGCGGCGCCGTCTCGGTGCGCGAGCGCCCCTCGGGGATCGTCACGTTGACGGTGCGCGGCGCGGCGGGGTCGTCCTTCAGCGCGTCGAGCGCGTCGCCGTAGCTCGAGTCCTGCTTGAGGCGGTAGGTGCCGGCCTTGAGGTCGGCGCCGGCGAGCCGGGCGCGCAGCGTGAAGACGAACGCGCTGTCCACGATGCCCCGCTCGGCCAGGACGTCGCCGACGTCGGCGATGGACGAGTTCGGCGGGATGCGAACCGTGATCTCCTCGCCGCCCTCCCCCTTGAAGGGCTGGAAGACCATGTTCGCCGCGAACGCGATGCCGACGAGGACCAGGAGGAGGAGGAACGCCAGGATGCGGCCGCGTCGGCGCCGGCGCTTCGAGAAGGCGGGCGTGCCGGGCGGCGGGGGAGTCGGGGGCAGCGACCGCCGCCGCTCGCGCGCGGAGACGCGCTTCGGCGGGACCGGCCGCTCGCCGTCGCCCGCCTGCGCCCTCCCGGACCTCGCGCGCCTCGCGGCGGGCGGGACGATGGGCGGCGGCTCCTCCACGACGGGCTCGTGCGCCTCCGCGACCGGCTCGTGCGCCTCCTCGACCGGCTCGTGCGCCTCCTCGACCGCGTGCTCCTCGACCGCGTGCTCCTCGATCGGCGCGAGGGGATCCTCCACCTCGTCGTCGACGCGCCAGCGGCCGTCGCCGAGCGGGTCGGGCAGCTGCCGCGCGACGGCGGTCTCCTCGACCGGCGGGGCGTCGGGGGCCCAGTCGGCGACCGTCGGCGACTCGCCGGCCAGCGTCGGGTCCTCCGCCCGGACGCGCTCGACGGGCGGGGGCTCCTCCCACCGGGGGGCGAGGTCCTCGTCGTGGTGGGCCAGGGCGTCGAAGGCGACGGTCTCCTGCAGCGCGTCGGGCGGCGGGTCGCGCGGCGGCGGCTCCTCCGGCGGCGGCGGGGGCGGGAGGCGCTCGTCGGGCGGCGCGGGGGGCGGCTCGGGCGGATCGATCTTCGGCGGCGGGGCCGGCGGAGGGTCGGGCGCGGGCTCCCGGGCCGGCGGCTCCTCGGGCGGCTCGGGCGCGAACTCGGCGCCCGCGCCGGCGAACTCGTCGCGCTCGTCGGAGAGGTCGCGGACGTCCCCGTCGTGCGAGCGGCGCGGCAGCGTCTCGTCGGGGACGGCCGGGAACTCGAACGAATCACCGCGCGCGGCGCGGCGGGCGGCTCTCTCGGCGCGAGCGCGTTCACGTTCCTCGGCGGAGCGTTCGCGCGGCGCTTCGTCCTGTCGACGGAAGATCGGCATACGGGCGCGGCCCCGGGCAGGCTAACGAGCCGCCCGGTCGGTCGCGGTCAGAAGCCGGCGTGATTCGGGTTCACCGGGCCGCGCGGGTCCGGCGGCTGCGGCGGCTTCTCGTCCGGGCGCGTCTCCTCGTGGACGGGCTTCGGGTCCGGATCCTGGACCTCGAGCCTGCCGTCCGCCCCGCGCTTGACCTTCAGCTTGGGAAGCCCCCCGGCGTCGAACAGCTCGCCGCGTTCGTTCTTGCGATGCAGGGCCACGGGTCAGAGGCTAGTGGACTTCAGCCAGTCCTCGAGCAGGACGGCCGCCGCCCGCGAGTCCTCCGGCGCGCTGCTGCCGCCCGACCGCTGCGCGATCCTCGTCGTGAAGCGCTCGTCGTACAGCTCGACCGGCACGCGCTCGCCGAGCCGCTCGCGCAGCCGGTCGGCGAACGCGCGCGCCTCCTCGGTCTGCGCCGTGTCGGCCCCGCGCAGCCC
>DASVRH010000336.1:0-15580 GCA_036388715.1 Solirubrobacteraceae bacterium
CTCACCTGCGCCGTAGCGCTCACCGCCTTCGCCGTCGTGGTCCCCACGGCGCCCGCCGACGCCGCCAAGCGCCGCGTCGCCAAGAGGCAGCTGACGGCGTTCCGCTCCTGCGACGGGCTCGTCGCCTTCGCGCAGCGCCGCGTGCGCCGGTTCGGCAGCGACGTCTTCACGCCGCGCCGCGGCGTCGCCATCGACGCCGCGATGCCCGCCCCGGCGACCGGCGGCCCGCAGGCCGGACGCGACATGGCCAGCGCCGAGGGCGCCCCGGCCGCCGCCCCGTCCGCGCCCGTCGCGGGCAGCGACTTCTCCGGCACCAACGTCCAGGAGAAGGACGTCGACGAGCCCGACGCCGTCAAGACCGACGGCCGGCGCCTCTACGTCGCGATGGCGGACAAGCTCTACGCGCTCGACGTCACGGGCGACGCGCCGAAGCTCGTCGGGACGCTGGCGCTCAAGGGCTACTCGCACGAGCTGCTGCTGCGCGACGGCAAGCTGCTCGTCATCTCCACCGGCGGGTTCGACGGGCCGTTCCCGACGCCCATGCCGATGCCCTCCCAGACCGCGTCCGGCGAGCCCGCCCCCGCCCGTGCGGCCGACGTGATCTACCCGAGCTACGCGCCGGAGACCGTGCTCACCGAGGTCAGCACGGCGGGCGACTCGCTCACCGTCCTCAACACGCTCACCGTGCCCGGCACGATCGTCGGCGGGCGCCTGCGCGACGGCACGGCGCGGATCGCGATCGCCAGCCAGACCGGCTTCCCGCCCGCCGAGGGCGCGCCGCCGGTCCGCCGCTGGGTCCCGGCGATGGAGCTGCGCCGCGAGGCGACCGGTCGGGTGCTGCGCCGGTCGGTCGCGCCGTGCGCGGCCGTGCGCCGGCCGGAGGTCTTCGCCGGGCTCGGCCTGCTCAGCGTCCTGACGATCGACCTCGACCGCGGGCTGAACCCCGTCGACGCCGACGCGATCCTCGCCGACGCCTCGACCGTCTACGCGTCGAAGAGCCGCATGTACTTCGCCACCGAGCGCTGGGTCGACCCGGACGTCATCGCCGAGGACGGCGCGCCGGCCGGCCGCTCGACGCAGATCCACGCCTTCGACGTCGGCGACGACGACGCGACGCGCTACGTCGGCGGCGGCAACGTCCGCGGCTACCTGCTCAACCAGTTCTCGCTGTCCGAGCACAAGGGCGCGCTGCGCGTCGCGACGACGGAGGACCCGCCGTGGTTCCTCGACATGCCGCGCCCGGTGAACGAGCAGCAGTCGGAGAGCTTCGTCACGGTGCTCGACGAGACGGCCGGGCGGCTCGCGCAGGTCGGCCGCGTCGGCGGCCTCGGCAAGGGCGAGCGCATCTACGCGGTGCGCTTCGTCGAGGACATCGGGTTCGTCGTCACCTTCCGCCAGACCGATCCGCTGTACACGCTGGACCTGTCCGACAGGACCGCGCCGCGCGTCGTGGGCGAGCTGAAGATCCCCGGGTTCTCGTCGTACCTGCACCCGATCGGCGACGACCTGATGCTCGGCATCGGGCAGGACGCCGACGGCGGCGGACGCACCCGCGGCGCCCAGGTCTCGCTCTTCGACGTCGGCGACCTCGCGAACCCGCGCCGGCTCTCCGCGAAGAGCCTCGGCCCGTACGCGTACTCGGCCGCCGAGAGCGACCACCACGCGTTCCTGTGGTGGGCGCCCACGAAGCTCCTGGTCGTGCCGGTGAGCGACTACGGCGAGCGCGGCGAGAACCCGTTCGTCGGGGCCGTCGGCCTGCACGCCGACCGCACGGGGCTGGCCGAGGCGGGCCGGACCGAGCACCCAGAGCAGGAGGGCGGGTGGACGCCGGACATCTATCGCTCGGTCGTCGTGGGCGACCGCCTCTTCACGATCTCCTCGCTCGGGATCCAGGCCGGGCGGCTCGACACCCTCGCCGGGACGGCCTGGGTGCCGTTCCCCACGTCCTCGCGCTAGGCGAGCCGTCGGTTGTCATCAACCGCGCCCCGCGCGACCGGGTCGTGACGCGCGAACGCGACGTGTTGTAGCGGGGCGGCGTATGGTCCGGCGACCATGCGCCAGCTCACCAGCCTGGACGCGCAGTTCCTCGCGATGGAGTCGAGGAGCACGTACGGGCACGTCTCCGGCATCGCGATCTACGACCCGTCGACGCGACCCGGGGGCAAGCTGGAGCTCGCCGACGTCTGCCGCCTCGTCGGCGAGCGCATCCACCTCCTTCCGCCCTTCCGCTGGAAGCTCGCGGAGGTGCCGTTCGGCCTCGACCTGCCGTACTGGATCGAGGACCCGCACTTCGACCTCGACTTCCACATCCGCGAGAGCGCGGTGCCGCCGCCGGGGACAAAGCGCCAGGTCGCCGAGACCGTGGCGCGGCTCGTCGCGCGGCCGCTCGACCGCGCGCACCCGCTGTGGGAGCTCTACGTCATCCACGGCATCGAGGGCGGCAAGTACACGGGCCTGCTCACGAAGGTCCACCACGCCGCGGTCGACGGCGTCTCGGGTGCGGAGATCCTCGGGATCCTGCTCGACCTCGAGCCGGAGGGCCGCGACGTCCCGCCGCCGAAGCAGCGCGGCTTCGGCGAGCGCGAGCCGAGCCAGTGGGAGATGCTCGGCCGCGGCCTCGTCGGGCTGCCGCGCCAGCCGCTGCGGGCGGCGGGCGCCGTCCCCGCGACGATCCCCAACCTCGCCGACCTGCCGGGCGCCCAGCTCATCCCGGGCATGGGCACGGTCGGGAAGGTCACGAACGCGGTCCGCCGCCGGGTGGGCGCCGCGCAGGACGGCGAGATCCTCGACCCCCAGCGTCTCAACGTGCCGCGCACGTTCTTCAACGGCCGGATCTCGCCGCACCGCCGGTTCGCGTTCGACTCGCTGCCGCTCGACCGCATCAAGGCGGTCAAGAACGAGCTGGGGATCACCGTCAACGACGTCGTCGTGGCGGCGTGCGCGACCGGGCTGCGCGAGTGGCTGCTCGAGCGCGACGAGCTGCCCGACGACCCGCTCGTGACGATGGTGCCGGTGTCGGTGCGGACGGCCGAGCAGGCGGGCACGTTCGGCAACCGCGTGTCGGTGATGATCGTGCCGGTCCCGACGAACGAGGCCGACCCGCGCAAGCGGCTGATGAAGACGCACGACGTGCTGCGCGCGGCGAAGACGCGGCACAAGGCGCTGCCGGCGGACATCCTCCAGGACGCGACGCGCTTCGTCCCGCCCGCGCTCTACACGCGCGCGGCCCGGGTGATCGCCTCGATGTCGGCGGGCGTGCAGCCGCCGCTGAACTTCGTCATCTCGAACGTGCCGGGCCCGCCCGTGCCGCTCTACCTCGCCGGCGCCCAGCTCGTCGCGAACTACCCGGTGTCGGTGATCACCGACGGCGTCGGGCTGAACATCACCTGCCTGAGCTACCGCGACCACGTCGACTTCGGGATCGTCGTCGACCGCGAGATGATCGACGACGCCTGGCCGCTCATGGACGCGCTGCGCACCGGCCTCGCCGACCTCGACACCGTCGTCTGCGGCAAGCGGACCGAGCGCGCGCGCCCGCGGTCCCCGGGGAAGGCCGAGCGGCAGAAGCTCCCCACTTAGGCCTTGCGGTCCTGACTACGCTGAAGGGACATGTTCTTCACGCGCAAGAAGCTCGAGATCCCCTCCGCCGACGAGGCCCTGGCCGGCCGCGAGGCGGAGCTGCCCGTGCCCGCCGCCCACGAGGTGCTCGGCACGCCGCTCAAGCCCCCGTTCCCCGAGGGCTTCGAGACCGCGGTGTTCGGCCTCGGCTGCTTCTGGGGCGCCGAGCGCGTCTTTTGGCAGGCGCCGGGCGTCTACACGACGGCGGTCGGCTACGCGGGCGGCGCCACGCCGAACCCGACGTACGAGGAGGTCTGCAGCGGGCGCACCGGCCACACCGAGGCCGTGCTCGTCGTCTTCAACCCGTCGAAGACCTCCTACGACGCGATGCTGAAGCTCTTCTGGGAGGGCCACGACCCGACGCAGGGGATGCGGCAGGGCAACGACGTCGGCACGCAGTATCGCTCGGCGATCTACCTGACGACCCCGGAGCAGCGCGCGGCGGCCGAGGCCTCCCGCGACGCCTTCCAGCCCATGCTCACCGAGCGCGGCTTCGACGAGATCACGACGGAGATCGCCGACGCCGGCCCGTTCTACTACGCCGAGGACTACCACCAGCAGTACCTCGCGAAGAACCCGAACGGCTACTGCGGGCTCGGCGGCACCGGCGTCTCCTGCCCCATCGGCGTCGCGCCCGCCGGGTAGGCGTCCGGCCTGCTCCGGCGTCTCCGGCGCTCAGCGCGGGCGGTGTCGGAGGCGGCCGCCCTCCCACCCGGCCACGCACCGCTGAGCCCCGGCCGCGTGGCGGGGCGGCGGGCCGACCATCCCTCCCTTCAGACGGACATCGGACTCCGTCCTCAGGTCCAGGGAGCGTCTGGTCGGGAGGGAGGTCGGCCCGCCGCCCGATCGTCGTACGAGGTGGCCCGCGGTGTCGCGGACGCGACGTCGGCACGGCCGGTTGCGACCGAACGCGGCGTGTAGGAGGCTGCGGCGATGCCCCGTCGCGTCGCAGCGGTCGTCCTCCTCGCGCTCGCGTGCGCGGCGGTGGGGTCGCCGGCGACGGCGTCCGGCGCCTCGCGGGCCTGCAGGGCCATGCCGGGCAAGAGCGTCCTGAAGACGCGCTTCGTCCGGGTCGTCAGCCGCCAGACCCGCGATCGCGACCGCGAGAAGCCGGTCACGACCTTCTACGGCTGCGACCGCGCCGCCGGCCCGGTGCGCCGGCTCGGCCTGACCGACCCCAACGAGGACCCGAGCTCGGCGAGGTTCGGGATCGTGAAGACCGCCGGGCGCTTCGTCCTCTTCAGCCAGTTCGAGGAGGACTCCGGCGGGGGGACCCAGGAGTACACGCGCGTCGTGATCGACCTGCGGTCGGGCAGCCGGCGCCAGGTCTGGCTCTTCCGCACCGCCGAGTCGACCATCTGCACGGAGGACGGGGAGGGGTTCTTCCCGAAGCCGTACTTCCCGCGACCTAAGCAGTTCGTGTTGTCGAAGAACGGGATCGTGGCCGGCGTCTACGTCCCGAGCCCGGACGACAAGTTCCGCGAGTGCTACACGCCGTCGGACGCGACCGTCGTGCTCGTCTCGGTGCCCGGGCAGTCGAGGCTGCGCGAGCTCGACCGCGGGCCGGTCGCGGACATCCCGTCGCGATCGCTGAAGCTCTCGGGGCGGACGGTCAGCTGGACCCACGGAGCCGAGCAGCGCTCCGCGACGGTCTGACGGCGCTCGACTAGAGTCGCGACGGCATGAAGGCCGCGGTGATCTACGAGAACGGCGGGCCCGACGTCCTGCGCTACGAGGACGTCCCGGACCCCGAGTGCCTCGACGGTCACGTGGTCGTCGACGTCGAGGCGATCAGCATCGAGGGTGGCGACCTGCTCCACCGCGCCGGAGCCGACCTCCCGTCCGTGCCGCACATCGTCGGGTACCTCGCCGCGGGCACGGTCGCCGAGGTCGGCGCCGGCGTCGAGGACCGCGCCGTGGGCGACCGCGTGGTGACGCTCAACTCCGCCGGGTCGCACGCGTCGAAGCGCGCCGTGCCCGCTCCGTCCACCTGGCCGATCCCGGAAGGCCTGGACGCGGCGCGCGCCGCGTGCATCCCCGTCGCGTACGGGACCGCGCAGGAGTGCCTGTTCACGGCCGGCAACCTCGAGGCCGGCCAGACCGCCCTGATCCACGCCGGCGCGGGCGGCGTCGGGATGGCCGCGATCCAGCTCGCCAAGCAGGCCGGCGCGACGGTGATCGCGACCGCGTCGCGCGACGAGAAGCTCGAGCGGCTGAAGGAGCTCGGGCTCGACCACGGCATCAACTACGCGAGCGAGAGCTTCGTCGAGCGCACGCGCGAGCTGACCGACGGGCGCGGGGCGGACGTCGTCCTCGACTCGATCGGCGGCCAGAACCTGGTCGACAGCATCGGCGCCCTCGCCTACCGCGGCACGCTCGTCAGCGTCGGGGTCGCGGGCCGGGCCGGCTCGAACGTCGAGGCGCGGGAGCTCTGGGCGAAGAACAACACGCTGCGCGGCGTCTTCCTCGGCGGCGCCCTGCTGAACGAGTACCCGCGCGTCCACGCGATGATCGCCGACCTCTTCGCACGCGTCGCGGACGGCGGGCTGCGCGTCGAGATCGACCGGACCTTCCCGCTCGCCGAGGCCGCCGAGGCGCACCGCTACATCGAGAGCCGCCAGGCCTTCGGCCGCGTCGTGATGACTCCGTAGAGGACGCCACGACAATAATTTAGGTATGGCATAATCTCCTGCGTGGCACGGCTGACACGTAGGAGACTTCTCGCCTCGCTTCCCGTCGCGGGCGCGGGGGCGATGGCGTTGCAGGGCGCGTCGGCGCCCGCGCAGGATCACAGCGGGCACGCCGGGCACGACATGCCGCCCGGCGACGCGCACGCCGGGCACGACGGCAGGCACGCGACGTTCCAGGGCACCGTCGACCACCGCCGCAACGGCTTCGACCCGCACGTCGTGCTGCGCGACTTCGACGAGGGCACGACGAGCCGCCTGCCGGACGGCCGCGTCCTGCGCGAGTGGGAGCTGATCGCGACGCAGAAGGACATCGAGGTCGCGCCCGGCGTCACCTTCCCCGCCTGGGTCTACAACGGGCGGCTGCCCGGCCCGACGCTGCGCGCGAAGGAGGGAGAGCGGCTGCGGATCACGTTCCGCAACGGCTCGGTCCACCCGCACACGATCCACTTCCACGGCCTGCACCCGGCGGCGATGGACGGGGTCGCGGGCTCCGGCGCGGGGGAGATCCAGCCCGGCGCGAGCACGGTGTACGAGTTCGACGCCGAGCCGTTCGGCCTGCACCTCTACCACTGCCACGTCCGCCCGCTGGCCGAGCACATCCAGAAGGGCCTCTACGGCGCGTTCGTGATCGACCCGAAGCAGGGCCGGGAGAAGGCCGACGAGCTCGTGATGGTCATGCACGGGCTCGACACGAACTTCGACCGCGAGAACGAGATCTACGCCGTCAACGGGATCGGCTTCGCGTACATGGACCCGCCGATCCGGGTCAAGCGCGGCCAGCTCGTCCGGATCTACCTCGCGAACCTGACCGAGTTCGACCCGATCAACTCGTTCCACGTGCACGGCAACTTCTTCCACTACTTCCCGACCGGCACGTCGCTGCAGCCCGTCGAGCTGACCGACACCGTGATGCAGTGCCAGGGCCAGCGCGGGATCCTCGAGCTGCGCTTCCCGCGCGCCGGGCGCTTCATGTTCCACGCCCACCAGTCCGAGTTCACCGAGCTCGGCTGGCAGGGGTTCTTCGAGGTGGAGGACTAGATGGAGGCGGCGACCGCCGAGCGCGGGCGCGCGCCGGCCTGGCTGCTCGGCCTCGTCCCGCTCCTGCTCATCGTCGCCGCGATCGGCGCGTTCGCCCTCCTCGACGGCCCGGGACTCGGCGAGCGCAACGGCGTCCCGGTCGAGGAGATCGCCGTCGAACGCACGGTGCTCGAGCCCGGCCGCATCGAGCTGACGATCCGCAACGACGGGCCCGACGCCGTCCGCATCGCCCAGGCGCAGGTCAACGACGCGTTCGTGCCCTTCAGCGGCGCCGAGGGGGAGATCGGCCGTCTCGGCACGGCCACCGTGAACATCACCTACCCGTGGAACGAGGGCGAGGCCTACGACGTCGCGCTCGTGACCGCGACCGGCGGGACCATCACCCACGCGATCGACGTCGCGGCCGAGACGCCCGACCCCGACCTCGGCTTCTTCGGCCTGATGGCGCTGCTCGGGATCTACGTCGGCGTGATCCCGATCGCGCTCGGGATGCTCTGGCTGCCGTGGATCCGGCGCATCCCGCCGCAGTGGCTGCGCGTGGTCATGGCGCTCACCATCGGGCTGCTCGCGTTCCTCGCGATCGACGCCACGCTCGAGGGGTTCGAGCTGGCCGGCGAGGGCTCGCAGGCGTTCGGGGGAGCGGCCCTCGTGCTCCTCGGCGCCGCGGCGTCGTACCTCGCGCTCACCGGCGTGTCGGCGTGGATGGAGGGGCGCCGGAAGGGCGCGAGCGGCGGTCGCCTCGCGCTGCTCATCGCGGTCGGCATCGGGCTGCACAACCTCGGCGAGGGCGTCGCGATCGGGTCGTCGTACGCCGTCGGGGCGCTCGCGCTCGGCGCCTTCCTCGTCGTCGGCTTCGCGATCCACAACACGACCGAGGGGATCGCGATCGTGGCGCCGCTGGCGGAGGGGAGACCGACCGCGGCGCGCCTCGTGACGCTGGGAGTCGTGGCCGGCGCCCCGGCGATCCTCGGCGCGTGGATCGGAGCGGCCGCGTTCAACGCGAGCGTCGCCGCGTTCCTCTTCGGCTTCGGGGCCGGCGCGATCGCGCAGGTCATCGTGCAGCTGACGCCCACCATGCGCGACGACGACGGCCGCGCGCTACACCCCGCCGCGGTCGCGGGCCTGCTCGCCGGCATGGCCGTCATGTTCGCCACCGGCCTGCTGGTGTCCGTATGACGACGGCCGAGGTCAGCTCCGCCGTCCAGGACTACGCGAAGGCGATCTACGCGCTGCAGGGCCGCAGCGCCGGCGAGCCCGTCACGACGAACGACCTCGCGGCGCGGCTGAGCGTCACGCCCGCGTCGGCGTCGGCGATGACGCGCAAGCTCGCGGAAAGGGGATTAGCGGATCTCGTTCCGTACCGCGGCGTCCGCCTCACCGAGGAGGGCGAGCGCGTGGCGCTCGAGGTGCTGCGCCACCACCGCCTGCTCGAGCTCTACCTGGCCGAGCACCTCGGCGTGCCGTGGGACCGCGTCCACGAGGAGGCCGAGGCGCTCGAGCACGTCATCTCCGAGGACCTCGAGGCGCGCATCGCCGCCAAGCTCGGCAACCCGACGCGCGACCCGCACGGCGATCCGATCCCCTCCGCCGACCTGGCCATCGACGAGGCCGACACGCGCAGCCTCGACTCGCTCGAGCCCGGCGCGACGGGCCGCTTCGTCCGCGTCTCGGACTCCGACCCGGCGATGCTCCGCTACCTCGACGAGCGGGGGATCGCGATCGGCGACGGGGTCGAGGTGCTGGAGCGCCAGCCGTTCGGCGGGCCGCTCACGGTGATGATCGGGGGCGCCAGGCAGGTGCTTGGTGGCGCGCTCGCGCGTGCGATGCGGGTGGAGGCGGGGTAGGCGGAGTCGCATGACTCCCCGCGCCACCGACTCGCTCTGGATCGACAAGGCCCCCGCCACCTCCTATCCCTCGCTCGAGCGCGACCTCGAGGTCGACGTCGCCGTGATCGGCGGCGGGATCGCGGGCGTGACGACGGCGCTCTTCTGCAAGCAGGAGGGGCTGCGCGTCGCGGTGCTCGAGAAGGGCGTGATCTCCGGCGCCGCCACCGGCATGAGCACGGCGAAGGCCAGCGCGCTGCAGGAGTCGCTGCTCTCCGAGGTGCGGCGGATCGCCGGCAAGGACGCGCTGCTGGCCTACGCGCACGCCAACGTCGCCGCGCTCGAGCGGATGGACGCGCTGGTGCGCGAGCACTCGATCGACTGCTCGTGGGAGCGCCTGCCCGACTACACCTACGCGGCCGAGGAGTCGCAGGTCTCGACCGTCGAGCAGATCGTCGAGGCCGGCCAGGAGGCGGGGCTGCCGGTCGAGCGGGTCACCGACGTGCCGCTGCCGTTCGACGTCCCCGCCGCGGCGCGGCTCGACGGCCAGGCGCAGTTCCAGCCCGCCACGTACACGCGCGCGCTGGCCGCGCTGGTCGACGGCGACGGCTCGGCGGTCTACGAGTCGACGATGGTCACCGGCCTGAGCGAGGGCGCGCCGCACGAGGTGCGCGTCGAGGGCGGCGTCACGGTCCGCGCGAAGCACGTCGTCGTCGCGACGCAGTACCCGCTGCTCGACCGCGGCGTCTTCTTCGCCCGGCTGGAGGCCACGCGCTCCTACATCGTCGCCGGGCGCGTGAAGGACGTGCCCGCGCCGGACGCGATGCTCATCACCGCCGGGCAGCCGACGCGCTCGCTGCGCCGCTGGGGCGACTGGCTGCTGATCGGCGGCGAGGGCCACCAGACCGGCGCGTCGAAGGCCGACCCCGAGCGCTACGAGCAGCTCATCGAGTTCGGCCGCGAGCACTTCGGCATCACCGACTTCCCCTACCGCTGGTCGACGCAGGACGGCATGCCGATCGACCACGTCCCCTACATCGGGCGCTACCACCCGCGCGCCGAGGGGCTCTGGGTGGCCGGCGGCTTCCAGAAGTGGGGGATGACGAACGGCACCGTCGCCGCGATGGTGCTCAGCGACCTCATCGCGGGCCGCGAGAACCCCTACGCGGCGGAGCTCGACCCGAACCGCGCGCGGGTGCGCTCCGCGCCGAAGCTCGCGCAGGTCAACATGCTCGTCGGCCTGCACTTCTTCGGCGACCGCCTGACCCCCGCCGACGCGTCGTCCTCGGACGAGGTGCCGGCGGGCGAGGCGCGCGTCGTGCGCAGCGGCGTCGGCAAGGTCGGCGTCTACCGCGACGAGTCCGGCGGGCTGCACGCCGTCTCGCTGCGCTGCACCCACCTCGGGTGCCTGACGAAGTGGAACGACGCCGAGCGCTCGTGGGACTGCCCGTGCCACGGCTCGCGCTTCGACATCGACGGCAAGGTGCTCGCGGGGCCGGCGGTCAAGCCGCTCGAGCCGCGCGAGCCGCCGGCCTAGCGCAGCCAGCGCAGCATGCCCGGGTACGCCTCGGGCGTCGTCAGCCCGGCCTCGACGAGCAGCGGGAGGCCGGGGTAGACGCCGAAGCCGAACGTGCGCAGCAGGCCCTCGGACTTGCCGCGGTAGCCGCCCGCGTGGAAGACCAGCGCCGGGTCGATGCCGATGTCCAGCGCCGCCGCGTACGACCACGGCACCGCGGCCTGCTCGAGCCGGGCCATGTCGAGCCCCTCGACGGCGACGTCGCCCGTCATCAGGGAGCGCATCTCGGCGGGGGCGACGGCGATGTGGGCCGCCTCGTGCAGGAGGTCGCCGGGCCAGGTCAGCTTCGCCTCGTCGACCAGCAGGCGCCCGCGCTCGACGGCGATGCCGGGCAGGAACGTGTCCTCCCCGAGCTCGGTCACGACCACCTCGACGCCGACCTCGCCAAGCCACGCGGCGATGCGCGCGGTCAGCCCTACACTCGTCCCGTGGCCTTCCATCAGCGCTCCGACGGCGCCGAGCCTATCCGCTCCGACAGCGTCGCCGGCGCGCGCGAGGAGCGCCGCAGCGTGCGCTCGGTCCTCGCCACGGGGACCTTCGCCTGCCCGTCGTGCGACGCGCCCGTCGCGCCCAGCGAGACGCCGCTGCGACCCGCCGACGCGGTCGCGTGCCCGTACTGCCTGCGCACCGGCGCCGTCCGCGACTTCCTCTCGCTCGGCGAGCCGACGCGCCCGGCGCGCGTGACGGTGCGCGTCTCCGCGCCGCCGCCGCGGCCCGCTCGCCGCAGGCGGCGCGCGCCGCGACCCGTCTAGCGCGGGCGCAGCGTCAGGACCACGACCTCCGGTCGCGACCGGAAGCGGATCGGCCAGCCGCTCGTGCCGACCCCGCGCGTGACGTAGAGGTGGCGGCCGCCCTCCTCGACGTGGCCGTGCGAGTAGCGGTCGCCGAAGAGGGAGGGGATGACGCGCCGGCGCAGCACCGGGACGTCGACCTGCCCGCCGTGCGTGTGGCCGCTCACCGTCAGCGCCGCGCGCTCGGGGATGCTCGGGAAGAGGTCGGGGTCGTGGCTGAGGACGATGAGCGCCGCGTCCTCGGGCACGTCGCGGAAGGTGCCGGCGACGTCGGGGGTGCGCTCGGTCGCGTCGGCCAGCCCGGCGATCCACAGCGGCACGCGGGCCGAGCGCAGCTGCCGCGCCTGGTTCTCGAGCACGACGATCCCGGCCGAGGCCAGGGCGCCGCGGACGATCTCGCCGCCGCTGCGCCAATCGTGGTTGCCGAGCACCGCGAAGCGCCCGAGCGGCGCGCGGATCCGCGCCAGGGCGGCGGCGACGTCGTTCGGGTTCTCGCCGCTGGCGAACGTCGCCTCGTCGTCGACGTAGTCGCCGAGCAGCGCGACGAGGTCCGGTCCCTCGCGGTCGACGAGCTGTGCGACGCGCTCGACGTAGTCCGCGTCGACCGGCGGATGCCCGGCGTGGAGGTCGGAGACGAGCGCGAGCCGGAACCCGTCGTACGCGCGCGGCCAGCGCGGGAGGCGCAGCTCGACGTGGCGCACGCGCAGGCGCCGCGGCTCGATCAGGAGCGCGTAGGCGAAGACCCCGGCGGCGAGGAGGGCGCCCGCCGCGCCCACGGCGTGGCCTCGTCGATGCTTGTGGGGGTGGCTTCGGGGTACTCCGCCCATGATGACCGAACACCGAGACGACGACACCGTCCGCGAGGAGGAGGCCGCAGCGGCCGCCGCCGCGGGCCGCATCGGCGGGACCGCCGGCGACGAGGACGACTTCGACCCGGCCATGCGCCCGGTCTACGAGGCCGGCGGCGGCGAGGCCGAGGGCTTCGAGCAGGCCGAGCACGACCTGATCGAGAACGCCCAGCACGGCGACGGGCGCGGCGACCCGCTGAGCGACGCCTTCCGCCCCGAGGTCGAGTCCGACCTCTCCGGCGCCAGCTACGGCGAGGGCGACGAGGAGAAGGTCACCGAGGTGACCCGCGACCCCGACGACCCGCGCGGTGACGACGACCCCGGAGCGGGGCCGGGCATCACCCACGAGCGCTGAGCCGACCGGCGCACGCGCGCGCGATCTGACCTACCGTTTCCGCGCAGTTCGGACCCGGTGGCCCTCGGACGGGCCCCGGGATGGATGTCGGGGGGACGGTTCGTGTTTCGCACTTCGCTCGTGGGCGGCCTGGCCGCCTCGCTGATACTGGCCGCCGGGGCGCACGCGCAGGTGCGCGCCCTGCCGGCCGTCGACCGCTCGCTGAGCACGGCCGGCACGGCGGCGACGCACTGCTCGGTCGCGACCGGCGACGCCCGCGGCGTCGACGCCGCGACCTACCGCGCGCCGATGGCCGGCTACGCCACGTTCCGGCTCGCCGCCCCGCGCGGCGACTGGGACCTCAACGTCGTCGACGCCGCCAGTGGGCGCTCGCTCGGCGCCTCGCAGGGCTTCCGCGGCCGGGAGGTCGTCCAGGGCTGGGTCACCGCCGGCCAGCGGCTGAGCCTCGTCGGCTGCCGTGAGGGCCGCCGCGCCTCCCGCGGCGCGACCGCCTCGGTGGAGCTGCTCGACGTCGCGCCGCCGAAGATCGACGCGGCCGGCGGCACCTCGCTCGTGCGCGTCTTCGCCGGCGCGAGCCAGATCGAGCAGCTCGAGTCCGGCGGCTTCGACGTCACGCACAACCAGCGGGCGGGCTGGGCCGACGTCGTGGTCAACGGCGACGCGCAGCGCAAGCTCCTCGACCGGCTCGGCCTGAAGACCGAGACGCGCATCGCGGACATGGACGCGCAGGTGCGCCGCAGCGCGGCGCTCGACGCGGCGTCACTGCGCAGGGCCGGCGGGTCGGAGACCCCGACGGGCCGCGAGAGCTACCGCAACTACGAGACGATCCAGGCCGAGCTCAAGGAGCTGGTCGCGAAGAACCCCGACCGCGTCCGCCCGGTCACGATCGGCCAGTCCTACCAGGGCCGCGACCTCACCGGCGTCGAGATCGCCGAGAACGTCAAGGCCTCCGACGGCCGGCCCGTCTTCCTCCTCGTCGCGCTGCACCACGCGCGCGAGTGGCCGTCGGCCGAGGCGGCGATGGAGTTCGCGCACCTGCTGGCGAGCGCCCGCGGCGGTCGCCTGGGCAACGTGCTCGACCGGACGCGCACGGTGATCGTGCCGCTCATCAACCCCGACGGGTACGTCACGTCGCGCAACGCCGCGCCGTACGACCCGGCCGACAACCTGCGCGACAACGTCTACGGCGAGCCCGAGCCGATGATCAACGGCGCCCCGCCGTCGACCTACCAGTCGGTCGCGCCGCCCGGCGGCGTCTTCAGCTACCGGCGCAAGAACTGCGCGGGGCAGGTGCCCGACCCGCGGTTCCCGTGCGAGCTGCAGTGGGGCGTCGACCCGAACCGCAACTACGGCGAGGGCTGGGGCGGTCCGGGCTCGAGCGCGGACCCGACGTCGCAGAGCTACCACGGACCCGGCCCGTGGTCGGAGCCCGAGACCCAGGCGGTCCACTCCTACAGCGCCAAGCGCCAGGTCACGACGATCATCACGCTGCACAACGTCGCCGCGCTCGTGCTGCGCCCGCCGGGCGTGAGCACGAACGGCAAGGCGCCCGACGAGGCCCGGCTCAAGGAGCTCGGCGACCGGATGGCCGACGCCACCGGCTACGAGTCCCAGTACGGCTTCCAGCTCTACGACACGAGCGGGACGACCGAGGACTGGAACTACGCCGCGCAGGGCGCGTTCGGCTACACGATCGAGATCGGCCCGGCCGACGGCTCCTTCCACATGGACTACCAGACCGGCTTCGTGGACCAGTGGAGCGGCCGGTACTCCGGCAACAACAAGGGCCTGCGCGACGCGCTGACCATGGCGGCCGAGCAGTCGGCCGACCGGCGCGACCACGGCGTCATCACCGGGCGCGCGCCGAAGGGCCGGACGCTGACGCTGAAGAAGTCGTTCGTCACGAGGACGAGCGAGTACTGCAAGATCGGCTCCGGCTACGGGCCGTTCAACCCGGCGTTCTTCGCGCAGTTCGGCCTGCCCGAGGAGTTCTGCGCCGACGGCCCGCACCCGCCGATCGACGTCGAGGACGGGCTCGAGACGAAGCTCCAGGTCGATGGCGGGCGCTTCGAGTGGGACGTCAACCCGTCGACGCGCCCGTTCTCCAAGGTGACGAAGACCGAGATCGCCGGCGAGGGCGAGCCGAAGACGACGACCTACGAGCCCGCAGAGGAGTCCGACGCCTGGCTGGCCGAGGACCCGACGATCGCCGTCGACCAGCCCGACGAGCCGCCGGAGAACGTGCGCGAGGACCGGCCGTTCACCGTCGCGCCGAACACCGCGCGGCTGAAGCTCGACCTCGAGTGGCCCGAGCGCCAGGAGGACTACGACCTCAAGGTCTTCCGCAAGGAGAACGGCGCGTGGGTCGAGCAGGGCACCTCCGGCAACCCGAACGGCGTCTACGAGAGCGTCGAGCTGGCCAACCCGGCGCCGGGCGAGTGGATGTTCCGCGTCGTCGACTACCAGGGGCCGAGCAACAGCTGGAAGGCCACGCTGGCGCTGACGCCCGCGATCGTGAAGGTCACGCCGCCGCAGCGTGAGGCGTGGACGTTCACCTGCCACGACGGCAAGCGGCTCGTGATGGAGCGCGAGATCTTCGTCGAGCGCGGCGAGCGGGTCGACCTCGGGCCGATCTGCGGCGCGACCCCCGTTGGCGGCGGCAGGGATCGCGGCGGCCCGCCGGCGGGCGGCCCGTCGCAGCCGGCCGCGGGCGGCTCGCCGTCGCAGGGCGGCGCGCCCCAGCCGAAGGCGGAGGGGAAGAAGGCCAAGCCGCGGAAGCTCACCCCGCGCCAGCGGCGGGCGTTCCGCCGCTGCGTGCGGCGCTCGAAGGCGCGCACGACG
>DASVRH010000337.1:0-7532 GCA_036388715.1 Solirubrobacteraceae bacterium
GACGCGAAGATCACGCAGATCTACGAGGGCACGAACGAGATCCAGCGCCTCGTGATCTCGAGGACCATGAGGTGAGGAAGCCGACGCTGCGCCGGATCGCCTTCGCGGCGGTCGTCGCGCTCTGCGCGGGGCTGACCGCCATCGTGGTGATGCAGGGCTTCAGCGCCGAGGGGCCGCTGCGCGCGCTCGAGACCATCGCCGTCGTCGTGACCGTGTTCGCGGTGATCGGCGGCGTGTTCGTGGCGATCGGGCTGCGGATGGCCGACTGGCGCGATCCGGAGGACGAGGAGGAGTTCGAGAAGGTCGTCGTGCGCTCCGAGCGGCTGGCGGCCGCCGGCACCGCCGCGGAGCCCGAGGAGATGGACTTCCTCGACCTCGACCCGTTCCGCGACGAGGACTTCGAGGAGCTGGTGCGCGAGGCGCTCGACGAGCTGCCCGACCTGCTCCAGGAGGCGCTGCGGCGCAACGTCGGGGTCATGATCTCCGACCAGGGCCGCCGCCACGGGGCCTACGGGCTCTACCGCGGCGACGGCGTCGCGCGCGACAACGTGCCCGACCAGATCTTCATCTTCCGCGACACCCTGCGGCGCGACTTCGGCCACGACCCCGACCTGCTGCGCGAGCAGGTCACGATCACCGTGCGCCACGAGCTGGCCCACCACCTGGGGGCCGACGAGCTAGGGGTACGGGATCTAGGCCTTTAGGGGAACCCCCGACGCGACGGGACCCCCAGCGGCCGCAGCATGGCGGCCATGAAGACGACAACCGTTCGCTCGGTCGCCCTGGCGGCCATGATCTGCCTCTCGCTCGCCTGTGCCGGCTCCGCGCAGGCCTTCGTCGGGACCGCCGGCAGCGGCGAGCCCCCCACGACCAAGGGCACCTCGAACAGCTGGTGGTTCAGCTACACGCCTGATCCCGACGGCTACCAGATGTGCTTCACGATCTACAAGAACGGGACCGAGCTGGCCAGCTACCCGAAGAACTACCCGACGGGGGGCCACCCCGCGGGCAACGGGAACGGCATGTGCACCGAGGCGTTCGGCGGCACGTCGCAGCAGGGGACGATCCCGTTCCGCTGGAACGGCCTGGAGAACGGCGCGACCTACCAGGTCTGCGCGTCGTCCTTCTACTACCTGGATCGCATGTGGATCCTCCACTTCAACTCGTACAACGGGTGCTCGACGACGACGATCGACAACGGCAAGCCGCTGTTCCAGACGTGGGTCGGCGGCGAGGCGCAGTACACGCGCAACCCGGTCATCCCGGTGCACATGGCCTACCAGGACTCGCTGAGCCATCCGTGGTCGCGCAACCGCGGCTCGTCGACGGCGCTGGCGGCGACCGTGGGCTGCCTGACGCGCGGCACCTCGTGCACGCCGACCGACATCGTCGACGGCTGCTCGCAGCCCAACGCGGCCCGTCTCTCGGCGACGCCGGGGCAGAAGAACAACAGCTTCGACTGCGGCTACGACTTCACGAGCTACGAGGACGGCCGCGTGACCTTCTGCGCGAAGCAGTCCGACTGGGCGCTGCTCGACCAGGCCAACGCGGTCGAGCAGTTCGTGGGCGCCCCCTCGCAGGCCAACGTCTCCGACGTGGCGTGCGGCAACGTGGTGCTCGACCGCGGCGCGCCGGTGCTGGGGGCGGGCCCGGACCGCACGGTGAAGGCGGGCGAGCTGGTGACGTTCAACGGCACCGCGAGCGACGCGCTCTCCGGCGTCGGGCAGCTCTCGTGGACCTTCGGCGACAACACGCCGGGCGCCAACGGGCCGAGCGCCACGCACACGTACACGCAGCCGGGCACCTACATCGTCCGCGTGGCCGCGACCGACGGCGCCGGCAACAACGGCGAGGACACCGCGGTCATCACCGTGCAGCCGGCCGGCACGACCGATCCGGGCGATCCGGGCGATCCCGGTGATCCGGGCGATCCCGGCGATCCGGGCGATCCCGGCGATCCGGGCGACCCCGGCGATCCGGGCGATCCCGGCAACCCGGGCGATCCCACCGATCCCGGCACCGGCGGCGGCCAGACCGGCGGCGGCAGCCAGACCGGCGGCGGCGGTCAGAGCCTCGGCGGCGGCGCCACGGGCGGCGGGACCGGCACGGTCACCCCGTCGGACGCGCGGACCATCATCGTCCGCGAGGGCGGCAGCGGCGCGGCCTCGCTCGACGTCGCCGGCCTCGACGTCTCGGCCCCGCGCACGCTGAAGCTGAAGAAGCGCGGCGGGAACCTGCCGGTCGTGCTCGACGCCGAGGGCCCGGGCGCGGCGGCGATCGCGCTGGTCAAGGGCGCGTCGAAGGTCGTCGCCCGCGGCGGGACGACGATCACCGCGGCCGGCACCTACGTCGTCAAGCTCAAGCTGCCCAAGCAGACCAAGAGCGGCCGCTACTCGCTGCGCGTCTCGTTCACGCCCAAGGGCGCGAGCAAGGCGACGACGAAGAAGCTCGCGGTGACCATCAAGGCGCCGAAGGCGCGGCCCCGCGCCGCGGCGGTCCCCGCCGTGTAGCCACCCGCTCGTATCCTCCGGCGCGCATGATGATCGTGATGACACCAGGCGCGTCGGAGGAGCAGGTCGACGCCGTGCGGGCCCGCCTCGCGACGACCGGCGTCCACGTCGTCGTCATGCCGGGCGAGCTGACGACGGCGATCGGCGCGATCGGCGATCCCCAGGGGGTCGCCGAGCTGGGTCTGGAGGGGCTCCCCGGCGTCGACCGGGTCGTCCCCATCTCGAGGCCGTACAAGCTGGCCTCGTCGG
Organism: Solirubrobacteraceae bacterium; assembly: GCA_036388715.1. GTDB lineage: Bacteria > Actinomycetota > Thermoleophilia > Solirubrobacterales > Solirubrobacteraceae > CADCVT01. The sequence goes on from DASVRH010000337.1 coordinate 2,760, forward strand.
AGCTCAGCCACGACGAGCCGTCCGCGTTCGACATCGCCGGCCGCCGGGTCGGCGGCGGTGAGACGTTCTGCCTGATCGCGGGGCCGTGCACCGTCGAGTCGCGCACCCAGACGCTGAGCGTCGCGCAGGCGGTGAAGGCGGCGGGCGCCTCGATGCTGCGCGGGGGCGCGTTCAAGCCGCGGACGTCGCCGTTCGCCTTCAAGGGCCTCGGCGTCGAGGCGCTCGAGATCCTCGCCGAGGCGCGCGAGGCGACCGGGCTGCCGGTGGTCACTGAGCTGCTCGACACGAACCACGCCGAGGCGATCCACGCGCACGCGGACGTCGTCCAGATCGGCGCGCGCAACATGCAGAACTACGCGCTGCTCGAGGTCGCCGGGAAGCTCGGCAAGCCGGTGCTGCTCAAGCGCGGGCTGTCCTCGAGCCTCGACGAGCTGCTCATGGCCGCCGACTACATCCTCAAGGAGGGCACCGAGGAGGTCATCCTCTGCGAGCGCGGGATCCGCACCTTCGAGACGGCGACGCGCTTCACGCTCGACCTCGGCGCGATCCCGTGGCTGAAGCTGCACACGCACCTGCCCGTCGTGGTCGACCCGAGCCACGCGGCGGGCGACCGGCGCCTCGTCGAGCCGATGAGCCGCGCGGCGGCGGCGGTCGGCGCCGACGGGATCATCGTCGAGGTCCACGACGACCCCGAGATCGCCCTGTGCGACGGCCCGCAGGCGCTCTACGCCTCGCAGTTCGCCGACTACGCGCGCGACGTCGGCGCCCACGCCGAGCTGCTCGGCAAGCGCCTGGCGTGACGCCGCCACGCCCCGGCGTGGCAAGCTTTCCGGCGATGCACAGGATTCTCGTCGTCAGCCTCCTCCTCTTCGCGGCGCTCGTTCCGAGCGCGCACGCGGTCGAGTACGGCAACGTCGTCCCGGTCTCCGTGCCCGCGCCGAAGGGCGACGAGGTCGTGCTCGCGCGCGTCGAGGTCGGCGTCGAGATCAGCCGTAGGGCACGGCCACGGCCGCGCGGCATCGGCCCGCTCACCGTCCGTCGCGCCGGCGGCGCCATCCCGCGCGGCTACGCGGTCACGGCCGTGCGCGCGCGCCCGCGCGGGCGCCGCGTCGTCGTGCGCGTCGCCGCCGTGCGCACGAGCGGCGGCCGCGTGCGGTCGCGGATCCCGTTCAAGCTGAAGGTCGGGACGGCCCGGGCGGCGTTCACCGGCGCGCAGGTGCGGACCGTCGCCCTCGATCCCGACACACGCGTCCGGCGCCTGCCCGAGTGCGGCGCGATCGGGGGCGAGGCCGAGGGGTGGTCGCTCGTCCGCGGCCTGGCGAGCGTGCGCATCGGTGGCGAGCGCTTCGGCGCGCGCACGACGGTGGGGGCCGGCCAGCAGCTCGCCTGCCGGCGCTCGATCGCCTCCGTCCCGGTCGGCGCGGCCGAGCGGTTCCTCGTCGCGGTGCACCCTGGCTTCCGGGGCGGCGGCGGCACGGCCGTCGAAGGGTTCTTCGCGACCTGGGCGAGGGGGGCGGACGGGGCGATGCGCGTCTGCGTGTACGTCCGCGGCCGGCCGCGCGGGACCGGGGACGTGACCGTGGCGACGACGTCGCAGGCGTTCACGCTCGACGAGGACCGGGGCGTCGCGCTGACCCAGACGACCGTCCCGGGCGACGGCGAGTACCTCTTCACGGTGCGCTGGCGCCAGTTCGACGGCTCGTTCCGCGAGACCGAGGGCACGATCCGCGTCCCCGCGGGGGGGACCCGCGGCGACGACCCGCCGGCGCCGTACCGCGCCGCGGGCTCCTGCGCCTAGACGCTCCGCATTCCGGTTGGCCATCGTGCGCGGTCACGAGCCGCCGCTTTGGCCACCTCGGCGTACGCCGCTGATCTAGCGTCAGCGGCGTGGCACGCACGCCGCTCATGGGGCGCCTCGAGGCGCTCGCCGCCGAGGTCGCTGCCGACGAGCAGGGACTGACGCGGCGCGACGTGCTGCGTCGCGCGGGCGCCGCCGGGGCCCTGGCGGCGGCGGCCTCCGCGGCGCCGTGGGCGACCTCCCGCGCCGCCGCGGCCGGCGGCCCGCGGATCGCCATCGTCGGCGCGGGCCTCGCGGGCCTCACCGCCGGCTACCGCCTCACGGGCGCCGGCCACGCGGTGACGGTCTACGAGGCGAGCGACCGGGTCGGCGGCCGCTGCTGGACCGGCCGCGGCGCGTTCGCGGAAGGGCAGCTCTACGAGCACGGCGGCGAGCTGATCGACCAGTCGCACGGAGCGATCCGCAACCTCATCCAATCGCTCGGCCTCAAGCAGGACAACCTCCTCCAGGCCGAGGCCAACGGCAGCGAGCCGCTCGGCTACTTCGACGGCGCGCCCTACACGTGGACCGAGGCGACGAACGACCTCAAGAAGATCTGGCAGACGATCCACTCGGACGTCTCGGCCGCCTCGTACCCCACGCTCTACGACCTCTCGACCGAGCGGGGCCGCCAGCTCGACGCCACGCCGCTGTCGAAGTACATCCAGGACGTCGCCGGCCCGGTGTCGTCCAAGCTCGCGCAGCTGCTCGACGTCGCCTACAACATCGAGTACGGCGCCGAGACCTCGCAGCAGAGCACGCTGAACATGCTCTACCTGCTCGGGTACTCCGGGCAGGGTCAGCTGCGGATCTTCGGGCCGTCGAACGAGAAGTACCACGTCACCGGCGGCAACGACCTGATCAGCGATCGGCTCGCGGCGCGGATCGGCGCGGCCTCGATCAAGCGCGGGTGGGAGCTGATCGCGATCCGCGAGAACACGGACGGCACGTACACGCTGTCCTTCTCGGGCGGCCGGCAGGTCGTGGCCGACCACGCCGTCATCGCGATCCCGTTCTCGATCCTCCGCTCGTCGGTCGACATCAGCGCGGCCGGCTTCAGCGCGCGCAAGCGGACCGCGATCGCCGAGATGGGCATGGGGACGAACTCGAAGCTGCACGTGCAGTTCGCGAGCCGCCACTGGAACACGCTGCGCTGCAACGGCGAGACGTTCTCCGACCAGGGCTACCAGAACACCTGGGACGTGACCCGCGCGCAGGCCGGCACGAGCGGCATGCTCGTCGAGTACACCGGCGGCAACATCGGCGCGGCGCTGAACGGGACGCCGAGCGCCCTGGCCACGAAGTTCCTCGGTCAGCTCGAGCCCGTGCTGCCCGGGATCACCAGGAAGTGGAACGGCAAGGCCGCCCTGGACCACTGGCCGAGCCATCCGTGGACGAAGGGCTCGTACTCGTACTGGAAGGTCGGGCAGTACCAGAAGTTCGCCGGGGTGGAGCGCGAGACGGAGGGCCGTCGCGACCGCTGCCACTTCGCGGGCGAGCACACCTCGATCGACTTCCAGGGCTACCTCAACGGCGCCGTCGAGACCGGGCAGCGGGCGGCCGACGAGATCCTCGCCGACCTCGGCCGCTAGGCCTCCGCGCGCCCCTCCCGGATATAATCGTCGGTGCCATACAGGCTCCCGCGAGTGCGACGCGGGGGTGAAACAGCCCTCGTGGAGTGCGACCGCCGAGGGCACAACCGACACAGGAGCACCACATGCCCGAGGCCGTCATCGTCGACGCCATCCGGACGCCGATCGGTCGTGCGTTCAAGGGCTCGCTCACCGACGTTCGCGTCGACGAGCTCGCCGCCACTCCCCTCCGCGCCCTCCAGGAGCGCAACCCCGACGTCGACTTCGGCGAGACCGTCGACGTCATGATGGGCGCCGCGTCGTCCGTGGGGGAGCAGGCCTACAACGTCGCGCGCAACGCGACCCTCCTGTCGGGGATCGACCATCACGTCCCCGGCACCACCGTCAACCGCTTCTGCGCCTCGTCGCTGCAGACGCTGCGCATGGCCTTCCACGCGATCAAGGCGGGCGAGGGCGACCAGTACATCGCCGCCGGCGTCGAGGGCGTCTCGCGGGCCGGGCTCGGCGCGGGCATGCCCGACGAGCAGAAGCACCCGAAGCTCTCGGGCGGCGACGGCTCGCTGTTCGACGTCTACATCCCGATGGGGCTGACGGCGGAGAACGTGGCCGAGCGCTGCAACGTCACGCGCGAGCAGCAGGACGAGTGGGCCGTCACGTCGCAGAACCGCGCGGTCGACGCGCAGGAGAGCGGCCACTTCGACAAGGAGATCGTCGCCGTCAAGAAGGAGGACGGCTCCGAGGTCACCAAGGACGACGGTCCCCGCCCGGGCACGACGATGGAGAAGCTCGCCGGGCTGAAGCCCGCCTTCCGCGAGGACGGCACGGTCACCGCCGGCAACGCCTGCCCGCTCAACGACGGCGCCGCCGCGGTGCTCGTCATGAGCGAGGAGAAGGCGCAGTCGCTCGGGCTCAAGCCGCGCGCGCGGATCGTCGGCTCGACGGTCTCGGCCATCCGGCCGGAGATCATGGGCCTCGGCCCGATCCCCGCCATCCAGCAGCTGCTCGAGCAGACGGGCATGACGATGGAGGACATCGACGTCGTCGAGATCAACGAGGCCTTCGCGGCGCAGATCGTCCCCTGCATGGAGGACCTGAAGATCGACGCCGAGAAGCTCAACCCGTTCGGCGGCGCGATCGCCCTCGGCCACCCCTTCGGGATGACCGGCGCGCGGATCATGACCACGCTGCTCAACGACCTCGAGACGCTCGACAAGCAGTACGGCATCGAGTCCATGTGCGTCGCCGGCGGCATGGGCATGGCCATGCTCGTCGAGCGCCTGAACTAGTCCGACCGCCCGCCCCGGGCACCCCGCTAGCGGCCCTGCGGGACCTCCACCACCTGGT
>DASVRH010000338.1:0-4273 GCA_036388715.1 Solirubrobacteraceae bacterium
CGCCCTTGGTCCGCGGATCTGGCTGCGCGACCTCGGCGCCGACGCGTCGCAGCTCGTCAGCCGCGGCGACGGCGCCAACGGGAAGATCCCGGCGCCGGCCGCGTACTCGAGCGGGGCCTCGCTCAACGGCGACGGCTCGAAGGTCGCCTACAGCACGCAGGAGGACGGGCTCGGCAGCGGCGATCTCTACGAGGACGACTTCGACCAGGCGCTCATGCGCGACATGACGACCCAGACGAACGTCCTGCTCGCCCGGCCGAGCGGCAGCGGCAGCGCGCCCGTGGCCGGCAACGGCGACAACGCGAGCTCCAGCGCGTCGCGCGCGCTGAGCGCCGACGGCCGCTACGTCGCGTTCACGTCGGCCGCCGACCGGCTCGTCGTCGGGGACGACGATCATGTGCTCAACGTCTACCGCCGGGACACGCTGACCGGCGAGACGGTGCTCGTCAGCCGCGCGACCGGCGCGTCCGGCGCGCCCGGCAACGGCGACTCCGAGGCGGCCGCGATCAGCGACGACGGGCGGCGGGTCGCGTTCACGAGTCGCGCGACGAACCTCGGCGGCGGCGAGCTGCGCCAGGTCTACGTGCGCGACGTCGTCGCGGGCACGACCGTGGTCGCGTCGCGGGCGACGGGCGCCGGCGGCGCCATCGCCGACGGCATGTCGTGGGACGCGGCGCTCAGCGCCGACGGCAAGCGCGTCGCGTTCACGACGCAGGCGCAGAACCTGGGCGGCGCGACGGGCGACTTCACCGTCTACGTCCGCGACCTGGCCTCCGGCACGACGATCCTCGCCGGGCGCGGCGACGGCGCCGACGGCGTCGTCCCGCCGCGGGCGTCCCACCCGGCGCTCGACGCGGACGGCTCGCACGTCGCCTTCGAGACGAGCTCCTCGGTCCTCGACCCCAAGGACACCGGCGGCGATCTCGACGTCTACGTCCGCGACCTCGGCGCGAAGACGACCGTCCTCGCCTCGAGCCCGACCGAGTCGCAGATCGGCAACGGCAACTCGCACTCCGCGTCGCTGGACGCCGACGGCGACACGGTCGCGTTCGTCTCCGGCGACTACCTGCACGACGACGAGCAGGTCTACGTGCAGCGGCTGGCCTCGCCGATGCCCGCCGTCGTCGTCGCCTCGCGCGCGCGGGATGACGACCTGCTCCCGCCGTCGAACGACGAGCCGAGCCTCGACGCCGCCGGCGACCGCGTCGCGTTCGTGAACTGGGAGGACCGCGGGACCGTCTACCTGCGCGACCTCTCGGCCGGCACGACGACGCTGGTCAGCCGCGCGAGCGGCACGGGGCCCGCCGCCGACGGCGACGCCGAGGCGCCCGCGATCAGCGCGGGCGGTGAGTGCGTCGCCTTCACCGCGCGGGCGCGCACGCTCGGCGGCGGCTACGCCGGCGACTTCGCGCAGGTGTGGCGGCGCGCGATCGACGGCGACTGCCCGACCGTGGAGCAGGAGCCCGTCGTCGAGGACGACCAGGCGCCGCCCGCCGGCGGCCCCGCGCCCTCGGGCGATGCGGCGCCGCCCGCCGGCGGCCCGGCCGCGCCGCCAGCGGACGCCCCGAAGGGGAGCCCGCCGGCGTCACGGCCGCGGATCACGGTGACGCGCATCAAGCGCGCCCGCGGCGGTCGCGGCGTCACGGTCACGCTGCGCTGCGACCCGGCCGCCCGCTGCACAGGCACGGTCCGCCTGGCGGTCGGCCGCGTGAAGCTCGGCCGCGCGCTGGTCGCGCTGCGGGCGGGCAAGCAGGGCACCGTGAACGTCAAGCTCGGCGCGCGGGCACGCGCCGCCCTGGCGCAGGCGCGCGGCAAGCGGATCACGGTCACCGTGACCGTCGCGGGCGGGGCCAAGGCAACGGCCAGGCTCCGCCTGCGCTGAGGCCGCGGCGAGCGGCGACGCGCCCCGCCCTCAACTCGCGAGGGCGGGGTGCCGATGGGCTCCGCAGGTGCCAGCGAGGTTCCCCATCGCCGTGCTCGCAGCCGCCGCGACGCTCGTGGCCGCGGCGCCCGCCTCCGCCGGGCCGCGATCCTCCGCGCGCTTCCCCGAGTCGCTGCCCGCCCTCTCCGCGGCCCCGAGCACCGACCGCGGTGGGCGGATCGTCGACGCGCGGGGGCGGGAGGTCCTCCTCCGCGGCGTCAACGTCGACGTCCTCGCCGACTACGCGCGGGCCTCCTCGCTGCCGGCCGTCAACCCGTTCACCCCCACCGACCTGGCGCTGCTGCGCGCCTCGGGCTGGAACCTCGTTCGCCTCCAGCTCTCGTGGTCGCGGATCGAGCCGCGGCCCGGCCAGTACGACGACGCCTACCTCGCCGAGGCCGCGAAGTACGTCGAGACCTTCCGCGGCGCGGGGATCTACACGATCCTCGACTTCCATCAGGACGCTTGGGGCGCCTCGCTCGGCGCCCGGCCCGGCGAGCTGTGCCCGCCCGGCCTGCAGCCCGCGCTCGGCTGGGACGGCGCGCCGGCCTGGGCGACGCTCGTCTCGCCGCTCACGCCGCGCTGCTTCGCCGGCTCGAAGGAGATCAACCCGGCTGTGACCGAGGCGTGGACCGCCTTCTGGGCCGACGCGCGCGGGATCCGCACGAGCTACGTCGCGATGCTCGCCTATGTCGCGCGCAAGCTGGGGACGAGCGACGCCGTCGCCGGCTACGACGTGATGAACGAGCCGGGCGCCTTCACGGCGCCCGAGCAGGCGGCGCTCGGCGGCCTCTACGCCGACGCGCTGCGCGCGATCCGCGGGGCCGAGCGCGTCGCCGGCGCCGCGCCGCGCCTGTTCCTCTTCCAGCCCGACGCGCGCTGGTCGGCGCTCGGCCGCGGCGCCCCGCCCGACTTCGCCCGCGACGCGAACGTCGTCTACGCCCCGCACGTCCTCAGCGACCCGGTCAGCCGCTCCGCCTTCCAGACCGCGCGCGACGAGGCGCGGCGCTTCGGCGGCGCGCCCGTGCTCATCGGCGAGTGGGGCGCGACCCCGGGCCGCGGCCAGTCCTACTTCACCGAGCACCAGGACCTCCAGGACACGTTCGCCATGAGCTCGGCGCTGTGGGCGTGGAGCGAGGGCTGCGGCTCGCCGCGCCGCCTCGCGCGTGGTGGGAGCGCGCCGGTCCTCGGCCTGCTCGACGCCGACTGCGCGACCGGCCGGGTCGCCGGCGGGCGCACCGACCTGATCCGCCGCCTGGGCCGCGCCTACGTCCGCGCGACGCCCGGCCGCCTGCACGGCCAGCGCTACCGCGGCCTGACGGGCCGCTTCTCGGCCGTCGGCGAGGCGCCGGCGGGCAATCGGCAGTCGCTGCTCGTCTTCTATCCGGGCTGGAAGCACCGCAACGCGCGCTTCCGCGCCCGCGGCCTGGCGAACCTCCGCGCGGTGCGCACGCCGGGCGAGGGCCGCTTCGTGACGGCGATCCCGAGAGGCCCCTGGTCGCTCGAGATCGGCCCGCGCCTGCCATAGCGCGGCGCGTCCGGAGCGGCCTCCCTGCGACAATCGGGGCATGGCCGTCGCAACCGAGAGCTTCTACGACAAGACCGATGAGCAGAAGGCGATCACCGAGATGGTGCGCCAGTTCACGGACGAGCAGATCCTGCCGAACGCCGAGCACTACGACCACGAGGACTCGTTCCCCGAGCCGATCGTGGAGCAGATGAAGGAGCTCGGCCTCTTCGGGATCACGATCCCCGAGGAGTACGGCGGGCTCGGGCTCGACCTAACCACCTACACGATGGTCGTCGAGGAGCTCTCGCGTGGCTGGATCTCGATCAGCGGCGTCATCAACACCCACTTCATCGGGACCTACCTGCTCCTGAAGTTCGGGACCGAGGAGCAGAAGCAGAAGTACCTCCCGCAGATGGCGACCGGCGACCTGCGCGCCGCGTTCTCGCTGTCCGAGCCCGAGCTCGGCTCCGACGTCCAGGCGATCAAGACGTCGGCCCGCAAGGACGGCGAGTCCTACGAGATCAACGGCCAGAAGATGTGGGTCACCAACGGCCTGCGCTCCGGCATTGTCTTCACGCTCGTCAAGACCGATCCCGACGCCGAGAAGCGCCACCAGGGCATGACCTGCTTCATCTGCGAGAAGGAGCCGGGCGTGTCGGAGAACACCGGCGAGTACGCCGGGTTCACCGTTCCGCCGCAGATCAAGAAGATGGGCTACAAGGGCGTCGAGTCGACCGAGCTGGTCTTCGACGGCTACAAGTGCCCGGCCGAGAACATCCTCGGCGGCGAGGACGCCGGCCTGAACAAGGGCTTCCCGCAGATGATGGACGCGCTCGAGGTCG
>DASVRH010000339.1:0-8814 GCA_036388715.1 Solirubrobacteraceae bacterium
CGAAGCGATCGGCCAGGTGCCAGAAGAGCACGAGCAGCCGCGTCTCCACCCGCGGGAGCCGCGCGAGGGCGAGGTTGAGCGCGAGGGTGTTCGCGCGCCGCGAGAGACGGTCGGTGAGCTGGGCGAGCACCGGCGGGAACCGGAACAGCTCGAAGTGGACGTCGCCGTCGATTACGGCGAGCCGCGTGCGCTCGTGGACGCGCCAGCTGATCTCGGCCGGCACGGAGGCGAGCTCGGCGTGCTCCCACGGGCGGACGACGTCCCCCGGCCCCAGGATCTCCACCCCCACGCGGCCGGCCAGCGCGACGTGCCGCAGGATCATGCCCTCGATCAGGAGCAGGCCGAGCGCGCTCCGGCGCCCCGCCACGGCCCGCGCCTCGCGCAGGTCGTCGCCCGGCTCGAGGGTGACGACCTCGGCGACGAGCGCGCGCCGCGCGAGCTCGCGCTGAGCGTCCGGAAGCTCCGCGACCAGGTCGGGCTCCGCGTCGACCAGGCGAACGAGGTCCGCCAACATGGCCGGGTTCTATCACAGCGATCGACCCTCCTCACGCAAAGGGCATTCGGTCACCGCTGTTACGCGGATTTGCAACACCCCGTCACGACGCGCACCCACGCGGCCGTCTGGCGGCGCAGCGGAGACATCGCGCTTGGCGAAGCGCCGCCCGCGGCCTATGAATCGCCGAGGAGGCGCCGGTCACCGAGGGGAGCCGGCCGTGCAGCACCGGGATGTCGGGAATCATGGGCGCCGTCGCCGGCGCCGGGCGCCGTTCATCGCCTCGCTGGCCGGGCTCGCCTGCGCCGCGGTCGCGCTCACGCCGTCCTCCCTGTCGGCCGGCGCGGCCGCTCCGGCCCAGCGCGTCGACGCGGCCGCGAAGATCCGCAGCGAGATCCCCGGCCTGCGCACCCGCACCTCCCGGACCTACGTGACCGAGGACGGGCGACAGCTCGCGCGCCTCTACGCGCGGCCGGTCAACTACCGCGACGCCCGCGGCCGGTGGCAGGCGATCGACAACCGCCTGGTCGACGGGCGTGACGCGCGCTACGCGTGGCGCAACGCGGCGAACTCCTACGACCTCGACCTCCCGGCGGCGATCGAGGACGCCCCGGTGCGCTTCGCGGCGCGCGGGGCGTGGCTGAGCTTCGCGCTGCGCGGCGCGTCGGCGCGCGGGGCCGCCTCCGACGCCACCGCCCGCTACGCCGGCGCCCTCGACGGCGTCGACGTCGCCTACGCCGCGCAGGACACCGGCGTCAAGGAGACGCTGACCGTGCGCGAGGCGTCGGCGCCGACGACGTTCCGCTTCGACGTCGCCGCCAGCGCGGGCCTCACGCCGCGCGAGCACGCCTCCGGAGGCATCGAGTTCACCGACCGCGACGGCGACGTCGCGCTCTCCGTCGCGGCGCCGGTCATGTACGCGGCCGGCGACCCGGCCGACGCATCGACGGACCTCGACTACGCGATCGAGCGCGCCGGGAGCGGCTGGGAGCTGACGCTGCGCGCCGACGCGGGCTGGGTGCGCCGCAAGCTCGAGGAGGGCCCGGTCGTCGTCGACCCGACGCTCACCATCGGCTCGCTCACCGCCACCGAGAGCGCCGCGCGCGAGTGCGTCTACATGAAGAACACGAACGGGAACACGAGCTGGTGCGTGGGCCCGCAGATCGTCGCCGAGACCATCGGCGACGGCGCGGTCAGGCGACCGATGATCAAGTTCGACCTGACGAGCGTCCCGAAGGGCGTCTCGATCCTCCACGCGAAGCTGAACCTCAAGAACGGCGCGAACCCCGGCATCGTCAAGGCGTATCCGCTCACGAGGAGCAACTGGACCACCAGCGCGAACTGGTGGAAGTACGACGGCTCCAACACGTGGACCGCCTCGGGCGGCGACTACGACCCGGTGGCGGTCTCGTCGAACTCCAGCGTCCCGGGCAACACCCTGGCGACGCGCTTCTACCTGACCGAGATGGTGGAGGCCTGGCACCACGGCCTCGAGCCCAACAACGGCCTCATCCTGATCGCCAACACCGGCCAGCAGGCCGCGTGGCCGAGCAGCTACGACAGCAGCGTCGGCGACCGGCCCACCCTCGACGTCGTCTACGAGCAGCACATGGGCACGCAGGCCCAGCACACGTTCGAGCGCCAGCGGCTCAGCGACCGCATGGCGGTCGCCGTCAACGTCCAGAACGGGAACCTCGTCCTGAAGGCACAGGACGCCGTCGTCGCCGGCACCGCCATGGACCTGCAGCTCGGCCGCTTCTACAACAGCGCCCACGGCCACGGCTTCCTCGACCCCGGCCGCTCGTGGCGCATGTCCAACGAGATCAACCTCGGGCTCCTCCCCGACGGCTCGCCGCTGATCGCGGGCTGGGAGGGCCAGCACGTGTCGTTCATCCGCAAGGTCGACGCGCAGGGCAACGAGTCGTTCCTGACGCCGCCCGGGACGAACGCGACGCTGACGAAGGAGTCGAGCCAGTTCCGGCTGCGGTTCAACCGGACCGGCGAGTCGCTGTTCTTCCCCCTCGCGGGCGGCGGCGTCACGCGCCACGAGGACAAGAACCAGAACGGCATCAACTTCGCCTACAGCGGCGCGAAGATGACGTCGGCGACGGACACGCAGGGCCGGGTCACGACGTTCGACTTCCAGGGCGGCGACACCGTCCGCAAGATGACGGACTCCGGGGGCCGCGAGTACCTCTACTCGTACACGAACGGCAACCTCACGCAGTACACGGACCCGGCGGGCGGCGTCACGAAGTACGCCTACGACGTCAACAACCGGATGACCGACGTCACCGACCCGAAGAACGTCGTCACGAAGATCGCGTACGACACCTCGGGACGGGTGACGTCGATCAAGCGCGACTACCGGGCCACCACCGGCGCGTTCGCCGCCGAGACGAAGTTCAAGTACGACGGGCACACGACGATGGATCCCTGCACGAACCCGACCGGGACCCTGCCCGTCGACGCGATCGTCGGCAAGACCGTCGTCACGGACCCGCGCAACAACACCACGACGTACTGCTACGACTGGCTCGGGCGCGTGCGCAAGACGCGCGACGGCCGGGGCAACGACCGCGCCGCGTCGTACACGTCGAACTCCGACGTGGACGAGTACACCGACGGCGTCGGCAGCACCGCGCCGCTCACCTCGCTCACGTGGTCGACGGACGGCAACAACAACCTGCTGGGCGGGCAGTCGCCCGAGGGCGCCTCGTGGACGGCGGCCTACAACAACCCGAACCAGACCCACCCGTACTACCCGAGCAGCGCGACGGACGAGCAGGGCAACCAGACCACCATCGCGTACGACACCGCCGGCAACCCGACGCAGCTGAACAACCAGGGCCAGACCGGGGTCGAGACGACGATCAACTGGAACACGTCGCCCAAGGGGACCATCGACTCGATCGTCGACGGCGAGAACCACACGACGGACTACAGCTACGACAGCGCCGGGAACCTGACGTCGATCGCGCCGCCGTCGCCGCTCGGGCAGACGAAGATCACCTACGAGTCGCCGAACAGCCTCGGCCGGATCGCGACGCTCGAGGAGGGCGTCGTCGGTGGCACCGCGCAGCACAGCGAGTCGTACACGTACGACGCGCTCGGGCGGTTGAACACGATCACGTACTCGGACAACTCGAGCATCGACTACGACTACGACCTCAACGGGAATCTGGTCAAGCTCACCGAGCCGACGGGGGTGACGGTCTACGAGTACGACAACCTCAACCGGCTGACGAAGGAGATCCTCCCGCTGCCGCTGGGGGCGAACGACTACACCTACGACGCGGCCGGGAACCTGCTGACCGTGACCGACAGCGGCGGGACGACCTCGTACGACTACAACGCGGTCAACCTCAACACCAAGGTGACGCAGCCGGGCCCGCACGTCACGAACCTCGTCTACCACGCGCAGCGGAACTTCCGCACGCAGACGCAGTACCCGAACGGCGTCACGGTCTTCGCCACACCCGACAGCGCGAACCGCGTCGACGTGATCGAGGCCAAGCAGGGAACGACGTCGCTCGTCAAGCGCGACTACCACTACAAGGACGCCGCCGGGACCGACCGCGCGACCCTTCAGCACGAGACCGACCTGGCCGGCCGCAAGACCACATACACCTACGACAGCCTCAACCGCCTCGACGTCGCCGAGGAGAAGGACAGCGGCGGCACGCTCCTGTCGAAGTGGGACTACGGGTACGACAAGGCCGGGAACCGGACGAGTCAGACCGTGAACAACACGAGCACGACGACGTACGCGTACAACGCGGCCAACCAGCTGACGTCGCTGACCCCGCCGGGCGGCAGCGCGCAGACGTTCACCTACGACAACGTGGGCAACGAGCTGACGAACGGGAACGGGCGGACGCTCGAGTACAACGTCCGCGACCAGACGACGGGCATCACGCCGACGTCGGGCGGGATCAAGACGATCCTCTCCTACAGCGGCGCGTCGCAGGACGACGTGACGCTCGAGGGCTCGACGACCGTCCAGAACAACGTGCTGGGGGTCGGGATCGCCGGCGGCACGACGCCGACGTACTACACGCGCGACGAGAAGGGGTCGCTGCTGGGCCAGCGGTCCGGGACCACCCGCCAGTACGCCGTCCAGGACCGCCTGGGCTCCGTCATCGGGCTGACGAACGCGTCCGGGACCCTGTCGAAGAGCTACCGCTACGACCCGTACGGCAACACGACGTCGACCGGCGGCGGGGGAGCGGAGAGCAGGTTCCGCTACGCGCAGGGCTGGCTCTCCGACGGCGGGCTGTACCACTTCGGCGCGCGGTACTACGACCCGTCGGTCGGCCGCTGGACCCAGCGAGACCCGCTCGACCAGACCGGCGACCTCGCCGAGGGCAACCTGTACGCCTACGTCGGCGACGACCCGGTGAACGCGACAGATCCCGAAGGTCGATTTCTCAGCCGGATCATGTACTGCCTCGCGGGTGCCGCCGGAGCGAATGCGACGCCTGGCGTGCCGATTCCCTCGCGAGTCATCATCAGGTCCGTGACCGGCTGCATCGCCGGGGCGAGCGCCAACGACAATGGGCCTCGGAGAGGGTTGCCCTGGGAGGACATCATCTGCCAGTGGGGCGACCCGATGCCGCGCTGTCGAGACGAGGACACGATGGGCTGATGCCGGACGAGCCCGCGCCCGGGCACGCACGACGGATCCATCACCCTCGGCTCGGGGCGGGGCTCCTCGTGGTTGCGGTGGTACTGGCGGTCGCCTTCGATGCGACGGCTCCGGCGATCGTGCTGATGGTCGTCGGAATCGTGCTCAGCGTCACCGGCGACCTCTGGGACGGGGCCGGCCCCATCAGTGGCGGCTGAACCCCCGGCACCTGCCCGATCACTCCCCGTGTGCTCACAGCTCGCGGCGGTTCGCCCACTCGCGCAGCTCGGCGCGGCCGTTGAGCACGATCGGGTCGCCGTGGGCGACGAGGAGGTGCTCGAAGTCGACTCGGTCGGCCAGCCGCTCGTAGCGGTCGTAGAGCCCGCGCTTGGTGTGCTCGGGCTCGTCGAGGTGCTCGTCGGAGACGAAGCCGAGGCGGTCGTAGCTGACGACGCCGTCGGCGACGGCGAGCGCCTTGACCTCGGGGATCTCGAGTGCCGTCTCGTCCGGGCAGATGACGCCGACCTCGTGGGCGACGATGCCGCCGTGCAGCACGTCGCCGAAGTCGAAGGGCTCGACCTCCCGCTCCGGGCCGAACTCGTGCAGGCCGGGCCGGCTGGCGTGGACGGGGCAGCTGAAGCGCGCGACGAACTCGCCACTGTGGCGCCAGTGGTGGCGGTTGGTGAGGATGATCGCCGCCGGGCGCAGGTCCTTCTCCTCGAACCAGTCGAGCCCCTCGGCCGGCATGATCGGGTCGAGGAGGACGTGGGACTCCGTCAGCAGGTAGGCGCTGACGTCGATCCCGATGCTCGGGTGCGCGGCCTTCCAGTGGAGGATCCCGGGGGCGAGCTCGCGGATGGGCTCGGGCACGGGCGTCAGCCTACGGGCGCCGCCGCGGCGATGCGCCACGGCGTGTCGCCGCTGCCGTCGAGCCGCAGCGTCCAGCGCTCGGTGAAGGTCGTCTCGCCGTCGCGGCTGCCGGACACGAGCTCGAGCGTGTCGCGGTCCTCGACGTAGCGCCGCCCGCTGACCTCGGCCTCGACGGTCAGCGTCGCCGGCTCGGCCTGGGCGTCGAGCGCGGCGATGCGCAGCGTCTTCAGCTTGGGCCCGCGCACGACCAGGCGCGTGCGCGCCTGCGCGTCGCCGCCGTAGAGCAGCGCGTGCACGGCCTCCTCCCCGGCCAGCGCCCGCAGCTTCGCGTCGTCGCCGTCGACCGCCTCGGCCCAGGCGCTCATCGCGGTGCGGGCGGCGGCCTCGAGGACGTGCGGGGAGAAGCGCTCGTCGGCGAGAGAGAGGTCGAGCGCCGCCTTGCGGGCGTCGGCGGCGTAGTCGACGTCCACCAGCTCGGCGGTGGTGAAGCCCTGTGGCGCGTCGGCGGCGGCGCGCTCGAGCGCCGTCTCGTCCTTCAGCCCCTGCTCGTCGCTCCACGGCGACGGGACGAGCGGCGCGTCGAGGTGGTGCGCGCCCTCCGCGTCCTGCTCGATCGAGACGACGATCCAGCGATCCTCCTTGCGCGCGAGCGTCCAGTACTCGGCGACGGAGACGATCTCCGACTTCGCGCCGTCCTTGTTCATGATCCCGCCGCCCGGCAGGCTCACGCAGTCGCGCATCTCGGCCTCGAGGCGGACGACGACGCGGTCGTCGGTGTCGTCCTCGCGGTTGACGAGGCCGACGTACTCGACCTCCGGCCCCTTGCGGACCTCGACGATGTTGTGCCAGCCCTTCTTGTCGAAGTCGTCCAGGCGGCGCTCCCACTCGACCATGAGGTCGCCGCCGACGAGCTCGCGCAGGCGGGCGCGGTCGCGGTCGTGCCAGGCCTTCTGGGTCGTGCGGAACAGCTCGGCCGCGTCCTTGCGGACGGCGTCGACGTGGAACCAGGCGTCGTCCTCGGCGGCCTCGGCCGAGGCGGTGATCGTCCGCGCCACGCGCGCCTTGCGCTTCTTCTGGAGGCGGACGGCCATGAGCGCGCCGTAGGCGAAGAAGACGAGCACGCCGCCGATGATCAGCACCCACAGCCACCAGGGGCCGCCGTCGCCGGAGGTCCCGCCGGAGCCGCCGCCGCCGAAGCCGCCGCCCCCTCCACCGCCGCCGCCGTAGCCCGAGCTGCCGCCGCCGGCGCCGGCGAGGGCCTGGGCGGGAAGGGTCGTCAGGGCGACTGTGAGGGCGATCACGAAACGGGTCATGGGTTGATCCATCCTGGCGGCGGCGGGGTACCTCAGTCAACCGCGCCGTCCGGCGGCCGAGTACACCGGACGGCGTTCGTCCTCTCATGCCCGACTCCGTCTCCACCCCCGAGACCCTCGACTCCCCGGCCCTGCGCCCGGGCGTCATCGCGCTGCGCGTCATCGAGCGCCGCCTCGGCGACCGCCTGGCCGAGCTCGACGCGCGCGTCGACATGCTCCTCGGCGACCCCGGCCCGTACACGGACGACGACATCACCTCCGTCGACATCCTCTGCGCCGCGATCGCCGAGGTCTCCGAGCTGCGCGAGGCCGCGCGGCACGACGTCCTGCGCGAGCGCGCGGCCCGCAGGGCCCGCCGCTCCGGCGTCCGCCGCTGGGGCTAGCGCCAGATGCGGCGGCGCTGGGTCTCGAGCGTGGCGAGCGCTGCGGCCTCGGCCGCGAGCTGGGTGCCGCGCTCGCCGCTGTGGGCGTAGACCAGCTCCGAGGATCCGCACCACCGCCGCCATGCCCGGAGGAACGCCTCCGCTCGGTCCCTGCGCCGGGCGAGGTCGGCGGGAACGGGGTGCCAGGCGCGCTCGCGCAGGCCGATGCGGCGTGAGACGACGTAGCGCGGGAGCGTGCTGCCGCCGGTGAGCTCGTCGAGCGCGCCGGTGACGAGGGCGCTCGTCGCGGGGCTCGCCTCGGGCAGGCTCACGCGCAGCCAGCCCTCGGGGCGTGGGGTGAACTCGATCGCCCGCGCCTCGTCCTCGTCCAGCTGTCCGAGCGCGAGGTAGGCGTCGCAGACGGCGCCCGCCGCCCACTCGAGCGGCAGCTCCGGCGGGTGCAGGTGGCCGGCGCGAAGGAGCGGCAGCGGGAAGAAGCGCAGGGGCGGGTCGACGGACCGCAGCGTCGTCGCCTCGGGCTCGCGGCGCGGCGGGTCGCGGACGACGAGCGCGTCGAGGTCCACGCCGCGGTAGGCCACGCCGACCTGCCACAGCGTCCGGGCGGTGTCGCGGTCCTGGGCGCGGTCGCGCTGCTCGAGGTTGATCGCCACGAAGCGCTCCTGCGCGGGCGGGCCGAACGGCGACAGCTCAGGGTGGACGTGCGACGGGCCGGTCTCGATCGTGCCGTCCTCGCACGGGGCGTGGAGGTGCGTGTGGCGGCGCACGAACCGCAGGTAGTCGGCGTGCCCGCGGCCGAGGTCGGGCGCGACGCAGACGACGTCCCAGTTGTTCGCGAGCTTCTCCGGGTCGCGGGGGTCGAGGCGCAGGGAGCGCCCGCGCATCTGGCGGACCGAGACGTCGGCGGCGACCGCCGTCATGTCGACGAGGACGTTCAGCTCAGGGCAGTCCCAGCCCTCGCCGAGGAGGCCGCGCGTGCCGACGACGAGGCGCGTCTCGCCGGCGGAGAGCAGGCGCGTGGCGAAGGCCGTCCACCAGCGGGAGGACCACCCGGGGGTGTCGTGGCGGAGGGCGGCGAGGGGCGCGCCGGACGTCGCGGACGCGCCGGCGCCGAGCTCGGCGGAGAGCCGG
>DASVRH010000340.1:0-5172 GCA_036388715.1 Solirubrobacteraceae bacterium
TCCGCCTTCTTCGCCGTCGCCTACGTCGGCGGCATCTCGATCCCCGTCGTGGGCGTCGGCATCGCGAGCCGCCACTTCGGCCTCATCGCCACCGCCGAGGCGTTCGCCGCAATCGTCGGGGCGCTGGCGCTCGCGGCGCTGGTCCGCGTCAGCGGCCGCCCGCGACGGACGCGGGTCTTCCGCGGCGCCGAGGCCGCCGGCGTCAGCGGAGGCTGAGGCGGCGCTGCACGACCGCAGTCCCGGCCGCGGATCGCGCGATGACCGTGACGGCGACGCGGCGGGATCGGCGCAGCAGGCGCCGGTCGGCCGCCTTCAGCCGCACGCGGAACGCGGTCCGCTTCCCGGCGGCGCCGTTGACCACCGCCGTGCGGTTCTTCAGGCCGGGCAGCGTCACGACGACGTCGAGCCGGCAGGCCGCCGAGCACGTCGCCGACCCCCCGATCCCGCGGGAGAGCGCCTTTGCCAGCCGCACCTTCGGGACCGACGCGGTAAGCCGCAGCGTCGCCCCTCGCGGCGCGGCCGCGCCCGCGGGGACGATGGCCCTCGGCTTCTCGGGCGCCGGCGTCCCGCCTTGACGGCTGTCGCCGGAGGTCAGGCCACCTTCACCGCTCTCGCCCGAGGTCGTCTCGGTGGAGCCGTCGTCGCCGGCGGAGGAGTCGTCGCCTTCGCCGGCCGCGCCCTCGGCGCCCCCGGACGTCTCGTCGCCGCCCCCCGAGGCGGAGTCGTCGACCCCGCCATCACCTTCGTCGGGCGGGTCGCCACCGAGCGTCTCCTCGTCGCCCCCGACATCACCATCGCCCTCGCCACCACCATCGCCGCCGCCCGGCGGGTCGCCGCCGGCGGTGCCCTCGTCACCCGCGCCATCACCGTCGCCCGGTGGGTCGCCGCCGCCGGAGCCCTCGTCGCCCCCGCCATCCCCCTCGCCCGGCGGGGTCGGCTCGTCGCCCGTGGTCGGCGGCGGGATCGGGTCCTCCTGGTCGACGGGCTTCGGGATCTCGGTCGGACCGTAGGTGCGGCAGTGGACCCAGAAGATCCCCTGCGCCGGTCCGTTCTCGCCGAACTTGCCGTCGACCGCGAGGTAGTAGGTCTTCCCTGCCTCCACCTGCGTGATGAAGCCGCTCGCGGTGCCGATGCCGCTGTCGTCGTCCGAGGCGACCTCGGTCAGCGCGCCGGGGGTCCCCTCGTACATCGCCATCACGGTGTCGATCTCGCTGTGGTTCGTGGTCACGCGGAAGGTGGTGCTCTCCTTCGGAACCCACTTGAACCACATCGACGCCCCGCCGCGGTCGCCGGCGTGGCGCGGCTCCCCGGGCTCGCGCGTGGCGAGGTCGTTCTGCCAGCGCATCTGGACCATCTCGCCGAACGTCCACGGGTCGTCGATGTCGTCGTTCGGCGCCCAGGGCGAGCCCTGCCGCAGGGTCAGCTCCATGCCGCCGGTCGCCCCGTCCACGCCGTCGACGGCGATCAGGTACTCGTGGCCCGCGACCGCGTTGAACGTCACGCGGCCGTCCGCGCTCGACGGTCCGTAGAACTTGTCGTAGATCGCGACCCGCGTGTCGAAGGAGCTCCGTGTCGTGTCGATCGTGACGGGACCGCTGACCGGCGCCTCCCACGCGTACCAGACCGAGTGCGCGGCGCGCGCGCCCGCGTGCCAGTTCTCGCCGTACTCGCGGTAGGCGTCCTCGGTCGAGGTGAACGCGTCGGCGGACAGGCCGGTCAGCACCTTCGCGTCGGCCTGGTCGTCGTTAGCCGGCGCGTCGCCGAGCCGCACGCGCACGCCGACGTCGCCGTCGCCGTCGACCCGCCCGCCGTTCGTCTCGCTGTCGACCGCGATGCGGTACGTCTCGCCCGCCTTCGCCCACCAGTGCACCTCGAAGTCCTGGGCGTCCGCCGAGGCGCCGACGGCGATCCGCGTGAGGTCGTCGACCGCGTCGCCCGTGTACACGGCGGACGTCCACTCGAACGTCGCGTCGACCTCGAGCTTGGCCCGGCCGGCGGCGGGGGCCGTCCACGTCCACCAGATCGACTGCTCGCCGTAGCCGCGGCAGTGGGTCGGCTCGCCCAGCTCGTCCGTCGCGCCGTGGTTGTTGCCCGTCCCCGAGGCGTCCGGCCCGGCGAGCACGAACGGCGTGTCGAAGTCGTCGTTGAGCGGGCGCGGCGCGGTGCCGAACGCGTACTCGAACGGCCCCTGCGCGAGCTCCTCGCCGGAGTCGACGCGGACGTAGTAGGTCGTCCCGACCCGCGCGCCCCAGTCGGCGTGGATGCCCACGCCGCCGCCGACCCGGCGCAGTGTGTCGAGCGTGGCGCCGGTGTAGACGGTCACGACCGATTCCGGGAGCTCGCTGCTCGTGATCTGGAAGTACGCCCGCTCGTGGGCGGTCGCGGTCCAGCGGTACCAGACGCTCGCGCCGTCCTCCCCGCCGGTGGACGGCTCGCCGGGCTCGAGCGTCGCGCCGACCAGCGTGCCGGGCGCGCGCCCGGCCGCGATCGACTCGGCGTCGGCGAAGTCGTCGTTGGCCGGCGGACCGGACTCGGTGAGCGCGAGGCGGAAGCCGCCGCCGCTCTGATGCGTGTCGCTCAGGACGATCTTGTAGGTGACGCCGGCCTCGGCGCGGAAGTAGCGCTTGGCGTTGCTGTTGCGGGACTTGTTCGAGGCAACGGGCGACAGCGACCCGTAGCCCTCGCCCGTGTAGATCGAGATCGCCGTCCCGCCGCCCCAGGTCGCGTCGAGGAGGACGCCGCCGTCGGAGGGCGCGGTCCACGAGTACCAGACCGACTGGGTGCGGCTGTAGACGTCCGCGTGCCGCGGCTCGTCGATCTCGTGGGTCGCGTGGTCGAACGAGCCGCTCGCGGTGGCGGAGGTTCCGGTCAGCACCTCGGCGTCCTCGAAGTCGTCGTTCGCGGGCAGCGGCGAGAGGGTCAGCGAGAGGTCGAACGGCGCGCTGCGATGCGTCTGCCCGTCGTACATCCCGGCGACGGCGATCCGGTACGTGACGCCTGCCTCGGCCCGGACACGCAGCGTCCCCGCGTAGATGGAGAACGGCGGCTGCTGGAGCACGCGGTCGAGGCCCGCGACATCGTCGCCCGTGTAGATCGCGACGGTCGTGTAGCTGCCATCGACCTCCAGGACGAGCGAGCCCTCGCTCGGCGCCGTCCACGAGTACCAGACCGTGTGCACGGGCGGCTGGTCCTTCCAGTGCGAAGGCTCGCCGGGTTCGCTCGTGGCCTCGACCGTCGTGCCGGCGACGGCCACCGACGAGGACGACGGGAGGACCGACGACGCGGCGAAGTCGTCGTTCAGCGGCGCGTCGGCGAAGGCGGCGGGAGCGAGGCCGAGCGCGAGCGCGAACGACAGGACCGCCGCCCAT
Source organism: Solirubrobacteraceae bacterium (assembly GCA_036388715.1). Lineage (GTDB taxonomy): Bacteria > Actinomycetota > Thermoleophilia > Solirubrobacterales > Solirubrobacteraceae > CADCVT01. The sequence goes on from DASVRH010000340.1 coordinate 3,369, forward strand.
GCGGCGAGGCGCCCGCGTCCCTTCTCCATGCGCTCCCCCTCGTCGTTCCTTGACCCGGCCCCGGGCGCGTACCCGCTACCCCGGGGACGCCAAACACCACTTTAGTGGCGCGGCCTCGCGCTTCCATTAGGCTCGGCCGATGACGGCCACCACCTCGACGAACACGGACGTGGTCCTCGGCCTCGTCGCGGCCCTCAACGCGCAGGACTACGAGGCGCTGCGGGCGGGCTACGCGGACGACGTGTGGGAGCGCTTCCCGGACGCGACGGTGCGAGGGCCCGAGGCCATCATGGAGTACTTCCGCGCGGTCCACGCCGCGTTGCCCGACCTCCACATCGACGTGCTGCACACGGCCGAGGAGGGCGAGAGCGTCTTCATGCGGTCGGAGATCACCGGCACCCACACCGGCGCGCCCTTCGCGGGGCTGCTGCCGACCGGCAAGCCGATCCGCATCGCCGCGATCGACCACTTCACGATCCGCGACGGCAAGATGGCGTCGAACTTCGTGGTCTTCGACCAGATGGAGTTCGGGCGTCAGCTCGGCCTCATGCCGCCCGACGGCTCGGCCCCCGACCGTGCGCTGAAGGCGGTCTTCAACGGCGTCACCTCGCTGCGCGCGCGACTGAAGCGCTGACGCGCCCGCGCCGGAGAACGCCGAACGACCCGGTGCCGTCTCCCACCGACCGGCACGTCCGCTGGGCGATCGAGGTGCCGGGGCATCAGGCGCACGCCTTCTCGGTGACGCCCGACCGTTCGTCGGCCTTGATCGCAGACGGGTGGGGGGTGGCGTATCGCTCGCTGTCCTTGCGTCGGTTCGACCTCGGCTCGGGCGAGCTGCGCGCGACCGTCCGCCTGGGAGATGCCGCCCGGGCTTTCGCCTACAGCCCCGATGGCTCGCAGGTGCTCGTGGCGTCCGACAAGCGCCTCCGCCGCCTGGACCTCGACACGCTGACGGTTCTGGAGGTGTGGGACCGGCGCGTCCCGCGCTACGCGCAGGCGCTCGGGTGGAGCTCGGACAAGGTCGTCCTCAAGAACGCGCAGTCGCGCGTCGCGCACGTCTTCGACCTCGCTCGCGGCGCCCAGCGTCGACACACAGTGGGCCGCGGAGCGACCCTCCTGCCATGCCCCGACGGCGGGTTCGTCGCGCTGTGTTCCGAGGAAGGGAGCGGTGCGGTCTGGCACTTCGAGGACCTGGCCGGCCCGCCGCGGCGCATCAGAGAGACACCGGCCTTCATCAGCGGCGCGATCGACGGGGAGGGATCGCTCTGGCTCGCGCTGGGACAGAGGACGATCGAGTCCTCGGAGCGCGCCACCGCGGACATCGAGGTGCGGCGTGCGGGTCCCGGTCAGCCGGCGTCCACCCTGCGCCACTACGCGGCCGGTTCGGCGAGCTTCGACGACCGCGCCCTGCCGTTTCGGTTCGGGGAGATCGCCGCGGCACGCTCCGAGCTGTGGCTGACCAGGATCGACCCGACGGACACGCAGCCTGACTCCGACTACGGAGGCTTTCGCGGCGTGCCCCTCGCCGTAGAAAGGCTGCGGACGCCGTCGCTCGAATCGATCGGCACGCTCGTCGCGCCCGCTGGGCATCGTGTCGCGGCGGCGTTCCCGGATGCCGGCGTCGTGTTTTCATCGCGCCCCCGTTACGAGGACAGCCGCGCTGACGTCGCCTGCCTCGCCTGACGGACCCGCCGAGCGCAAGGACCGCGCGCGTGGAGCGCTACGCCGCCGGGACGTCGAGGAGCACGGCGTCGCGCGTCGCCGGGTCGTAGGCGATGCGGACTCTCGACCCGGCCGTGACGCC
>DASVRH010000341.1:0-2871 GCA_036388715.1 Solirubrobacteraceae bacterium
TCCGGCGGCGGGACGGGCACGGGAGCGGCGCCGATCGTCGCGCGCATCGCCCGTGAGATCGGCGCGCTCACCGCCGGCATCGTCACGAAGCCGTTCGGCTTCGAGGGCTCGCGCCGCAAGGAGCAGGCCGACAAGGGCGTCGACACGCTCGCCGGCGAGGTCGACACGCTCATCGTCGTGCCGAACAACCGACTGCTGTCGGTGCTCGACAAGAACACGTCGATGGTCGAGGCGTTCCGCGTCGCCGACGACGTCCTGCGCCAGGGCGTGCAGGGCATCTCGGACCTGGTCACGCTGCCGGGCCTGATCAACCTCGACTTCGCCGACGTGCGCACGATCATGTCCGAGGCGGGCAACGCCCTGCTCGGCATCGGCATGGGCACCGGCGACAAGCGGGCGATCGAGGCGGCCGAGCAGGCCGTCGCGTCGCCGCTGCTCGAGACGTCGATGGAGGGCGCGCGCAAGATCCTGCTCTCGATCACCGGCGGCCGGGACCTGTCGCTGTGGGAGGTCAACGAGGCCGCGAAGGCGGTCGCCGAGGCCGCCCATCCGGACGCGAACATCATCTTCGGCGCGATGGTCGACGAGAAGCTCGCCGACGACGTGTGCTGGGTGACGGTCGTGGCCACCGGATACGGCGACCAGCGGCCGGGTCAGCGCGAGGGGCGCGAGCGCCGCGAGCGCGACCGCTCCCGCAACCGGTTCGAGGAGCCGGCGGGCGAGCCGCGCGTCGAGCGCCGCTCGCGGATGCCGGAGCCCCCGCGCAGCCGGGACCTCGAGCTCGACGTGCCGGAGTTCATGCCGAGAGGCTGATCGCGCGCCATTAGGGTGCGCGCATGACGTCCAGAGGGTTCGTCGCCGCCGGCCATCCGCTCACCGCGGAGGCCGGCGCGCGCGTGCTCTCCGAAGGCGGGAACGCCGTCGACGCGGCGATCGCGGCGATGCTCACGTCGTGGACGGCCGAGCCGCTGCTGTCCGGCCCGGGGGCGGGCGGCTACATGCTCGTCGCCGGCGCGGGCGAGGAGCCGGTGCTGCTCGACTTCTTCATCGAGGCGCCGGGTCGCGGCGCCGACCCGGCGAGCCGCTGCGACCTGATCGAGTGCGAGGTGTCGTTCGGCGACGCCAACCAGGTCTTCCACGCCGGCGCCGCCGCGTGCGGCGCCTACGGCAACCCCGCCGGCATCTGCGAGGCGTCGCGGCGCTGGGGGTCCGTCCCCCTGGCCGAGCTCGCGGCGCCCGCGGCCGCGCTGGCCCGCGAGGGCGTCGAGCTCAACGCCCAGCAGGCGTTCGTCGTCGAGCTGCTCGAGCCGATCCTGCGCTCCTCCCCAGAGTGCTCCGAGCTGTACGCCCCGGGCGGCGAGCTGCTGCGCAGCGGCGACGTCTTCCGCCACACCGAGCTGGGCGACGCGATCGCGCTGCTCGGCGCGGAGGGCGAGCGGCCGTTCTACGAGGGCGAGGTGGCGCGGGCGATCGTCGGCTGGCTGAGCGACCGCGGCGGCACCCTGACGCTCGAGGATCTCCACGCGTACGCGCCCGTGGCGCGCGACCCGATGCGCGCGAGCTACCGCGGCCGCGACATCCTCACCAACCCGCCGCCGAACGCCGGGGGCATCCTGCTCGCGCTCGCGCTCCAGCGTCTCGACGCGGCCACGGGCCCACCGTCGCTGCGCGAGATCGTGGGCGTGATGGAGGAGGTGCAGGCGCACCGGACGCCCGAGTTCACGAACGGGCTGGCCGACCCCGCGTACGTCGGCGACTTCCTCGCCGTCCACCTCGGCAACACGACGCACATCAGCGTGGTCGACGGCGAGGGCCGCGCCGCCTCGGTGACGTGCACGAACGGCGAGGGGTCGGGGATGGTCGTGCCCGGCACGGGCGTGCACGTCAACAACATCATGGGCGAGGAGGACCTGTCTCCGGCCGGCTTCCACCTCGCGGCGCCGGGGACGCGGATGCCGTCGATGATGGCCCCGACCGTGGTCCTGCGCGACGGCGACGTGGAGCTCGTCGTCGGCTCGGCGGGGTCGAACCGGATCCGGTCGGCGATCCTCCAGGTCGTCGTCGGCGTGGTCGACCACGGGCGGGCCGCCGAGGAGGCGATCGTCGCGCCGCGCGTGCACTTCGAGGACGGCGTCGTCTACGCCGAGCCGGGCGTCCCGGTCGAGGAGCTCGACGGCTACGAGCTCGTCCGCTTCCGCGACCTCAACCTCTTCTTCGGCGGGGCGCAGGCGATCGAGCGCGACCTTGCCACGGGCGCGCTCAGCGGCGCCGGCGACCCGCGCCGCGGCGGCGCCGCGGTCGCGGCGTGAGCGGGCGGCGCGACCGCGCGACCCTCGCGACCGTCGCGCTCGCCTCCGCCCTCGCCGGGTGCGGCACCCCCTCGGCCGACCTCTTCGTCGTCGAGCGCACCGGCTCCCTGCCCGACGCGAAGCTGACGCTGCGCGTCGGCGACGGCGGCACCGTCCGCTGCGACGGCGGCGACGAGAGGCCGATCACGAGCGACGACCTGCTCGACGCGCGTCAGCTCACCGAGGACCTGCGCCCGCTGCTCGACAAGGGCACCCGCCTGGAGGCGCGCAAGGGCTCGCTGCTCCAGTACCGCGTCACCGGCGAGGAGGGCGAGGTGGGCTTCGCCGACAACTCGCCCGGCCAGCCGAAGGTCTTCGCGCAGCTCATCCGCTTCGTGCGCAAGGTCTCGATGGAGGCGTGCGGCAAGGCGCGCTGACGACCCATCACGGTTCGTCATGGCGGCCGTCATGAATCGTGCTGGCCTCACGAAACGCGCGCTGCGACAGTTGTGGTGTCAATGACCCGCCGCGCCTGGATCCTCATGCTCGCCCTGGCCGCCCTGTGGGGCGCGTCGTACATGTT
>DASVRH010000342.1:0-5772 GCA_036388715.1 Solirubrobacteraceae bacterium
GCCCGACGACGCGCGGCCAGCGCCCGCACCGGATGCGCAGGCGCACGCGGCGACGGGAGGACGACCGGCGCGGAGGAGCCGCCGAGGGCGCGGGGGCAGCGGCCCGCAGCGCCGCGACCTGCCGCTCGACCATCGCGACGAGATCGCCGAGCGCGATGTTGCCGTCGGCCAGGTGCAGGCCCCAGGAAGGATCGGGCGAGGGGTTCATCTTCCGGGAGCTGCCGACCGGCTCGAGCATCAGGACGTTCGCGTCGGCGCGCGTCTCGCAGCGCCCGGTGTATCGGTCGGCGGGGCGCAGGAAGTTCGTCGGCGCGGACGGCTGCGGCCCGCCGTACATGACGGAGTTCAGCCCGCCGATGACGCCGGGGAAGGGCTCGCCGCGCAGGTACGTCGTCAGCTCGGTCCGCTCGTTGGCCCCGAGCGACGCCGGGTTCGTGCACAGGACCTCGTAGTCCGGCCCGGCCGGCAGGTCGAGCCCGCTCGTGTCCTCGGCCGGCGGGCGCCCGTAGCGCGAGTTCGCCGGCGGGTCCTCGTTGAAGGTCGACCACGCCACGACGCACCCGAGCTGCGCCGGCGCCGTGCAGGCCGGGATCGACGCGAAGTCGCCGCCCGCGAGCTGCCCCTTGCGCACGAGGACGTTGCCGCCGAGGAGGATCGCCGAGACCAGCCGCCGTCGCACCGCCGGATCGGGATCGATCTTCCGGCGCACGAGCGTCCGCAGCATCCGCGTGCCCTGCGAGTGCCCGATCACGACGAACGGACGGCCGCGGTTGTACGTGTCGAGGTACTCGGTCCACGCCTCCTCGACGTCCGAGTAGGCGAGCTGGATCGCCTCCGCCGACCCGCCCGCGGCCAGGCCGCCCAGCGTCTGCTGGCGGTAGACGGGCGCGTAGACGCGGCACGTCTGGGCGAACCGGCCCGCCTGGTACTGCGCGATCGCCACGACCTCGGGGTCCTTCGACTTGTCGGCGTTGCGGCTGCGCTGCTCGCTGACCGTGGGGTAGACGTAGAAGCAGTCGACCGCGGGATCGGTCGCCAGCGGAGGGTTCTCGACGTGCTCGGTGCCGTCCTGCTCGCGGACCGTGGTCTCGAGCGACTCGTGGCACGGGTTCGGATCCTGCCCGGGCAGGCACAGCCACACGACCTCGGCCCGCGCCGACCCCGCCGCCGCGAGCGAGAAGACCACGACCAGCAGAAGGAAGAGCCCCCGCATCTCCGGCGCGGAGGGTAGGGGCTGGGGACGGCGCGCGCGCCGGTCGGGGGCGCCGACCCGGCGTCAGTTCGCGCCGCTGACGTCCTCCGCGTCCTCGACGGTCGCGGCGAACGTGAACTCGCGGTCGATGCGCGTCTGGGCGAGCACGGCGCGGATCTGCGGCTGGGCGCCGACGAGCACGAGCCGGGCACGACAGGCGGTCGCGCGGCGCAGGACGTTCAGGAGCGCCGCGAGCCCCGCGGAATCGACGAACGAGACCCCTTCGAGCTCGACGAACAGGCGCCGTGCGCCGGCGCGGAGCGCGTCCGCGGCCTGGCTGACGAAGCGCGGGGCCGCGGCCATGTCCAGCTCGCCGACCAGCGAGAGGACGTCGGCGGCATCGGTATGTGCGTGGACGACGACGAGACTGCTGCCCGCCCCCGGGCGTTCCCTTCTCACATGACCAGGAACGCCCGAAGGCGGCGAAGGTTGGCCGCTTACTGGGCCTTGACGACCTTCTCCAGCGCGTCGCGGAACTGCTTGTCGTCGGCGCGGTCGACGGCCAGCTCGCCCTGCTCCTTGACGATCTTCATCTTCACCGGCGCCTCGACGTCGCCCTTCGTCGACTTCATCGTGCAGTCGAAGGTCGCGCCCTCGCCACCGTCGACCTCGTCGGGGCACTCGAGCTTGGCGCCCTGCTGGCCGAGGACGTTGTTGAGCTCGTCGACGCCCTGGCTGACGTCTGTCTTCTCGCCGCCGCAGCCGGCGGCGATCGAGCCGGCCGCCACGAGGGCGAGGATGCATATGCGGAACTTGTTCATCGGCGGATCATGCACTGTCCGGCGGCGTCCCGGCGCGCGGTCAGGCGGAGGGCATGAGCGGCGAGGCGACCTTGGCCGCCAGGCCGCGCCCCGCGGCGAGGCGCTCGAGCATGAGCGCCGTGTCCGCGATCGCGACCCCGGTGAGGTGGTCGTCGCGGGCGGCGAAGTCGGCCACGATCGCCTCGACCGCCGGCCGGTAGGCGCCGCTGTCGCGCCCGGCGAGGCCCGCGATCGCCTCCGCGGCGCGGCCGAACGCCTCCGAGCCCCCGCGCATCACCTCCGCACAGCGCGCGGCCAGGTCGTCGTCGCCCTCCACGAGCGCGGCGATCGCGAGCGCATAGGCCGCCGTGGGGGAGGGAGGGGGCTCCGGGATGGCCGAGCGGACGAACCGCGCGGCCGTCGTGCCCTCGCCGGCGAGCACCGCCGCCTTGACCATCCCGACGAGCCGGCCGTAGGCGTCGGGCGGCGCCGCGTCCCACGACGCGCGGTAGCGGTCCGAGGCGGCACGCAGCCCGTCGCGTGCCGCCACGGCGTCGCCCGCGAGCAGCGCGCGGTGGGCCTCGGCCTCCAGCGCCACCGCCTCGCCCTGGAGGGCCCGGTGCTGCTCCTCGCTCATGGCCGCGGACGGTACCGGCCGGGCCGCGCCGCGCGCGCCGGGGGCAACCGGGCCGCGCGCCGGCGGGGCGGGCGGAGGCCGAACCGGCATCCTCGCTCCGCCCACGCTGCGAAGCTGCGCCGCATCGCTTTGGGAGGACGTAGATGGTGGGGGACCGTAGGGGCGGCTTTCGCGCTGGCCGCCCCGGCGACCGCATCGGCGGGCATCGTCGACGCGAGCGACTCCCTCGTCTCCGCCGGCCCGTTCGCCCGCCCGCCGTTCGGCACGACGATCGCCGGGCTCGGCGACGTCAACGGCGACGGCCTGGGCGACGTCGCGATGCTCCAGGAGGTCGCGAACGCGGACGGGCGCCCCGGCCCGTCGGTGACGGTGGTGTTCGGCAGCCGCGAGCGTGCCGCGATCGACGCCGCGGCGCCGGGCGGCGGCGGGTTCGTCGTCGACCACGCCACCGACCAGTTCCCCGACAGCGACGTGGGAGGGCTGCGCCTGGCCCAGGGCGTGGGGATGTCCGTCGCCGCCGCCGGCGACGTCAACGCCGACGGTCTCGCCGACCTCGTCGTCGGGGCCGCCTCGCTGGGCAACTCCTTCCGCCGCCGCTCCGGCTCGGCGTTCGTGGTCTTCGGCAAGCGCAACGGCGAGCCCGTCCATCTCGACGCGCTCGGCGACGGCGGCTTCCGCGTCGACGGCCCTCGCGGCGGCTCGGGTCTCGGCTACCTGGTCGCCGGGCTGGGCGACGTGAACGGCGACGGGCGCTCCGACGTCGCGCTCAGCGCCGCGAAGGCCGCCTACGTCGTGTTCGGCAAGCCCGACGGCGGCCTCGTCGACCTGCGCAACCCCGGGGAGTCCGCGTACGCCATCTCCGGTCCCCCCGGCGAGCCGGACGACGAGAACGTCCACCGCGTCTACGCCGCGGGCGACGCGAACGGCGACGGGCGCGGCGACGTGGCGGTCATCACCGACGAGTACGCGGGGCGTGACCCCGGCGTCTGGGTGGTCTTCGGCAAGCCCGGCGGCGCGCCGGTCGACCTGCGCGCGCTCGGCGCGGGCGGCTACGAGATCCCCGCCGGCGAAGGCGGCAACGAGCCCAACCTCGCCGACGGAGTGGGCGACGTGAACGGCGACCGTCGCGACGACCTGCTGCTCACGGGCGGGACGCAGGTGGTCTACGGCCGCACCGAGCCGGGGCGCGTCGACCTCGGCGACGCCACGCGCGTCCTGACGATCACGCGCACGGGGCCGCTGCGCGGCACGGACTTCGCGGGCGGGGTGGGCGACGTGACCGGCGACGGGCTGGCGGACCTCGCGTTCGGGAACTCCGGCGCCAGCGGCTCGTGCCGCACGGGCGCCGGCGCGATCACGTTCGTTCCCGGCCGCGCCGGCGGCGGGACGACGGACGCCGCCGGCGGCTTCACGCTGGTCGGCGACGAGACCGGGGCCGCGCTCGGCCAGGAGGTCGAAGGCGCGGGCGACGTCAACGGCGACGGGCGCGCGGACGTCGTCGTGGCGATCGGCGGCCGCGAGCGCCGCGAGGTTCGCGCCATCACCGCCGTGGACACCGGCCGCCCCGCCCCGGACCGCGGGCAGTGCGTGACCATCCGCTCGCTCACGCGCTCGCTGCGCCAGGCCCGCGCCGAGGGGCGCTGGCGCGTCAGCATCGCCGTCAAGGAGCCGAGGACGGTCCAGCTCAGGGGCTCGTGGCGCTGCCTGCGCCGCTGCCCCTTCGACAACGGGCCCGACTTCGGCGGCTACCGCGACATCGCCTTCGAGGCGGCGGGCGCCAGGACGATCAGCGTGCCGCTCGGGCGGCTCACCCTGCGAAGGCTCCGCCGCGGCACCGTGGTCGGGCTCCTCCTCTGTGCCGATGCGCTGGACTGCGTCTCGCTTCGCCGCGGCCGCTAGCGCCGTCCTGCTGTCGGCGCCCGCCGCCGCGGAGGCGGCGACGCTCCGCCTGCCCGGGGCCGCGCACGTGCGCGTCACCGGCCCGGTCCTGTCGCGCGGACCGGCCGAGCCGCAGCCCGCCGGCGACTTCAACGGCGACGGCCTCGGCGACGTGATCGTCGGCGCGCCGGAGGCCGATCCGCTCGGCCGCCAGAACGCGGGCAGCGCCTTCGTGGTCTTCGGTCGCCGCGACCGCGCGACGGTCGACCTCGACGCCCTCGGCGCCGCCGGCCTGCGGATCGACGGCCGCCCGCCCGTCGTGCCGCTCGAGGACGAGGGCGGGACGGTCGGCGAGGCGCTGGGCACCTCGGTGAGCTCCGTCGGCGACGTCAACGGCGACGGCCTCGACGACGTCGCGATCGGCGCGGTGGCGGCGAGCGTCGACGAGCAGCGCATCATGGCCGGCTCGGTGTACGTGGTCTACGGGCGCCGTGAGCCGGGCGCGCTCGACCTGGCCGCGCTCGGCGGTGGCGGCTTCCGCATCGACGGCCCGCGGCGGCTCGACGTCTTCGCCCAGCGCATCGCCGGCCTGCCCGGCCGCGCGCCCGCGCTGGCCATCGGCGCGGAGGACCGCATCCACCTCGTGCCGCTCGACGCCGCGCCCGGCTCCGTGGTCGACCTCGCCGCGCCGCTCCCCGGCTCGCACCTGGTGACGGGCTACGACCGCGGCGACTTCAACCCGTTCTACGCCGGGCTGAAGACGCTGCGCCGCCTCGCCCCCGCCGGGGACGTCGACGGCGACGGCCACGGCGACCTGATCGTCGGGATGGGGGAGACCGACGTCGAAGGCGTCGAGCCGGACGAGTCGTCGTACGAGAGCAGCGCGTTCCTGATCCCCGGTGGCGCGCCGGCCGGCCTGCCCGGCGTCGGCCCGCGCGGACTGCGGATCGACGGTGTCGGCGGGGAGCGCTTCCCGGCGACCGTCTCGGTCGGCGACGCCGTCGCCGACGAGCGCCCCGACGTCCTCGTCGGCGTCGTCCGCCCGCGCGAGCGGTTCGTCGGCGAGGCGCAGCCGGCGACGGTCGTCTCCGGAAGCCGCCGGGGGCGCATCGACGTCGCGGGCCGCGGCCGGGGCCTGTTCCGCCTCCGCGGCCGGTCCGGCTCCACCGTCGCGGGGCCCGGCGACGTGGACCGTGACGGGAGCGGCGACATCGCGCTCGGACAGCCCGAGCGAGGCGGCCGCGCAGCCGGCGTCGTCGGCGTCT
>DASVRH010000343.1:0-1843 GCA_036388715.1 Solirubrobacteraceae bacterium
ACGACGGTGCGCAAGGTCACGAAGAAGAAGAAGTACGTGTCGCGCGGCAAGCCGACCCGCAAGGTCGTCGTGCGCGGTCGGAGCCGGGTGGTCGAGGAGCCCTCGAGTGTCTCCGTGCGACGCACCAGCGTGCACCGGACCGGCGGCGTTGCGGTCGAGAACCGCGGCGTGAGCTCGACGCGGACCGGGGTCTCCGTCTCGACCGGGACCCGCGAGCGCTCGACGACCGGCGCGTCCGTGTCCACCGGCACCCGCGACCGCGCCACTACCACGGGCTCTACCTCCCGCAGCGACACGAGCACGTCCGGCGGGAGCGGCGCTTCGGTTGGGACCAGCGGATCGGGCGGCGGCTCGACTTCCGGCACCAGCGGCAGCACGGGCGGCTCGCGCCAGTAAGCTCCGCTTAGCCTTCGTCGAAGCGGCCGGGGAGCGATCCCCGGCCGTTTTCTTGAGCTGGTCGACTTCGCTGGCTGTAGACGGGTTGTAGCTAGCGCGAAGCCCCTATCGTCCGAAGATGCTCTTGAAGAACTGGGCCGTCGAGTTGCGCTTCTTCTTGCGCTCGAGCTCGTCGGCGTTCGTCACCCAGGCGATCTGGACGACCTTGCGCTCGCCCGAGAACGGCCGGTGCCCGTGCCAGGAGTTGTCCGAGCGCAGGAAGCCGAAGACCGTGCCCATGACGGGCGGGACTTCGACAGCGTAGGGCTCGTAGTTCTTGCCGTCGTAGAGGACGCGCAGGCGGCCGCCGTCGTCGCTGCCCCAGTCGTCGTTCATGTAGACCAGCATGGTCATGACCTTCGACGGCCCGTCCGTGTGGATGGAGCCGTACTTCGGCTGCGACTTCTTCATGATCGTCGTGAGGCGCGGGTAAGGATGCATATCCTTGCCCCACTTGCGCGAAATCTCCTCGGTGAACTCCGGGCTCTCGAGCTCGTCGATCAGGGTCTTGAAGCGCCCCTTGAGCTGGACCTCGTCCACGGTCAGGTAGCCCGGCTTGTCGATGGCCGGGAAGTCGCGCTTGAGATCCGGGACCGCCTCGTCCTTGAGGAGCCCCGCGCCAAGGAAATAGTGGTACGGCTCAGTCGTCACCGGCGCGTTGCGCACCGCCTCGACGTTCACCAGCGACAATGCCATGGGATGCCCCCGTTGGTTCGGGCGGGACCCTAGTTTTGCGCGCGGGCCAGATCAAGGCTCCGAGGCCTGCGGCGAAGCCGCGCCGACGAGGCGCAAACGTCACGCCCAGGAGTGCCGCGACCCTTCGATGACCAGAATGCGGCCCTGCCAGATGTCGATGACGGGCGCCTCCGTGTGCGCGATGCCGCACCGCAAAGCGAGGGTCGCCCGCGCGACCCCGCCGTGGGACACGACCACCGTGTCGCGCGTGAGCTCGGCGAGCACTGGAGCGACGCGATCCGCCAGCATGGCGTAGCTTTCCCCGCACGGTGGCACATAGCTCCACTTGTCGCGCTGACGCGCCGCGGCGCCCTGTGGATCGGCGCGCCGGACCTCTTTCCAGGTGAGGCCCTCCCAGCGGCCGAACGACAGCTCCCGGAGGCGATCGTCCATGCGATACGCGGTTGGCGCGAGGCCGATGCTGGCGCGCAGCCGCTCCATGGTCTCACGGGTGCGGCTGAGCGGGCTCGCCACGAAGGCGAGGTCCTCGTAGCGCGCGACGAGCCCGCGCAGGCGCGCGCCGGCCTCCTCTGCCTGCACCCGGCCGAAGTCGTTGAGCGGAACGTCGCGCTGCCCCTGCAGGCGCGCTTCGGCGTTCCAGTCCGTCTCGCCGTGGCGGACGAAGTAGATCGTCGGCTGCGCCACGCTCACACTTTGTCGAGGCTCAGGTCCG
>DASVRH010000344.1:0-11767 GCA_036388715.1 Solirubrobacteraceae bacterium
CCGACGCCCTGCGCCTGCACGTCATCGACGCCCAGATCAACGTCGCCTGGCTCTATCCCGTCGTCGTCTACCTCGTGGTGGCCGGGACCACCAGCGCGGTGAACCTGACCGACGGCCTCGACGGGCTCGCGGCGGGGTGCGCGGCGATCGTGCTGCTCTCCTACATCGGGATCTGTTACCGGACGGGACAGATGGACCTGGCCATGCTCGCCGCCTGCCTGGTCGGCGCTTGCATCGGGTTCCTCTGGTTCAACGCGTTCCCGGCGACGATCTTCATGGGCGACACGGGGTCGCTCGGGCTGGGCGGCGCGATCGCGGGGCTCGCGGTGGTGACGAAGACCGAGCTGCTGCTGGTGCTGCTCGGCGGGATCTTCGTCGTCGAGGCGCTGAGCGTCCTGATCCAGGTCTTCTCGTTCCAGGCCTTCCGCCGGCGGGTGTTCCTCATGGCCCCGATCCACCACCACTTCGAGCTGATGGCGTGGTCGGAGACGAAGATCATCCTGCGCTTCTGGATCATCGCCGCGATCTGCAGCGCCATCGGCTTCACGCTCTACCAGCAGTCCGTCTGATGATCCAGAGGCCGCCGCTCCCGGACGGCCGCTACCTCGTCGTCGGGCTGGCCCGGAGCGGGGTCGCGGCGCTCGAGGCGCTCCGCGCGCGGCGCTTCGAGGCGGTCGGCGTCGACAAGCGGCAGGGCCAGGACGGCCTCGCCGAGCTGAAGGAGGCAGACGTCGTCGTCAAGTCGCCGGGCGTGCCGCAGGAGGCGCCCGTGATCGCCGAGGCGCGGCGGCGCGGGCTGACGGTGATGGGCGAGCTCGAGCTGGCGTGGCGGATGCTGCCGAACCGGTTCGTGGCGGTGACGGGGACGAACGGCAAGACGACCACGGTGGAGCTGCTCGGCCACATCCTCGGGGAGCGCGCCGTGGTCGCCGGGAACGTGGGCCGGGCGCTGTCGGCGCTCGACGTCGCCCGCGACGTGATCGTGGTCGCCGAGACCTCGTCGTTCCAGCTGGAGGACACGCTCGAGTTCGCGCCCGACATCGCCGCGCTCATCAACCTGGGCTCCGACCACCTCGACCGCCACGGGACGCTCGCCGCCTACCGCGACGCGAAGCTCCAGGCGTTCATGCGCCAGACCTCCGACCAGGTGGCGGTGCTGCCCGACGGCTTCCGCGCGCCGGGGCGCGGGCGGCGCGTGCACTTCGGCGGCGCCTCGTCGGCCGACCTGCGGCTCGAGGACGGCGGTCTGTGGTGGCAGGGCAAGCGGCTGCTCGGCGTCGACGAGATCCGCCTGCGCGGCACGCACAACGTGCAGAACGCGATGGTCGCCGCCGCGGTGGCGCTGTCGCTCGGGGCCGACCCCGTCGAGGGCCTGCGGACGTTCGCCGGCGTCCCGCACCGCCTCGAGGAGGTCGCGACGCACGACGGCGTCCTCTTCGTCAACGACTCGAAGGCCACGAACGTCGAGTCGACGATCATGGCGCTGCGCTCGTTCCCGTCCGGGGTGCGGCTCATCCTGGGCGGCCGTGGCAAGGGACAGGACTTCACCCCGCTCGCCCCGCTCGTCGCCGAGCGGTGCGCCTCCGTGCACCTCATCGGCGAGGCGGCCCCCGATCTCCTCGCCGCGCTCGGCGCCGGCGTCGTCGACGAGGAGCTGGAGCGCGCCGTCGCCCACGCGCGCTCGCTCGCCGAGCCGGGCGACGTCGTCCTCCTCTCACCCGCCTGCGCCAGCTACGACCAGTTCGAGGACTTCGAGGCGCGCGGGGAGGCGTTCCGGAGGTTCGTGGGCTGAGCCCGAGGCGCTCCCCTCCGGAGGATCGGGGGCGGGCGACGAGGCGCTCCCCTCCGGAGGATCGGGGGCGGGGGTGTCGAAGGGGTGAGGGTGAGCCGCCGCCGCTCGCCTCGTAAGGCCGCCGAGCAGACCGTCGAACACCGCATCCTCCTGACCGCCACGCTGTGTCTGCTGGCGGGCGGCGCGGTGATGGTCTACAGCGCCTCGAGCGCGCGGACGCTGCTGGCCGGCCAGGGCGACGGGACGATGTACCTCGTCAAGTACCTGATCTACGGCACGCTCGGGTTCGTCGCGCTGCACCTCGCCACGCGGGTGTCGCTCGACTGGGTCCGCAAGGCGACGCCGATCCTGCTCGGCGTGGCGTTCTTCCTCTGCGCGCTCGTGAAGATCCCGGGCATCGGGGTCGAGGTCAACGGCGCGACGCGCTGGCTGGGCGCCGGCCCGATCCAGTTCCAGCCCTCGGAGCTGATGAAGCTCGCGCTCGTCCTCTACGCCGTCCACCTGCTGGCGCTGCGACCGCGGATCGTGCAGTCGGTGCGCGAGGTGGCCAGCCCGCTGCTGGTCGTCACCGGCGCGGCGGCGATCCTCATCGCCTCCCAGCCCGACCTCGGCACGGCGCTCGTGTGCTCGTTCGTGGTCGGGGCGCTGCTGGTCACCGCCGGCATGCCGATGCGGGTGCTCGGCATCCTCGGCGGCGGGGCGGTCGGGGCGATCATGATCTTCGCGATGGCCGCGCCCTACCGGCGCGCGCGGCTGACCTCGTTCCTCGACCCCTGGGCGTCGGCCGGCGGCGACGGCTTCCAGTCTGTCCAGGGGCAGATCGCGCTCGGCTCCGGCGGGCTGTTCGGCCGCGGGCTCGGCGAGTCGGTCCAGAAGATCTTCTACCTGCCCGAGGCCCACACCGACTTCATCCTCGCGGTGATCGGCGAGGAGCTGGGCGTCGCGGGCGTGCTCGGGCTCCTGTTCCTCTACGGCCTGATCGCCTACGCGGGGCTGCGGGTGGCGAAGGCGGCGCGCGGGCCGTACGCGCAGCTGCTGGCCACCGGCGTCACGTCGCTGATCCTCTGCCAGGCGCTGCTCAACGTCTTCACCGTGCTCGGCCTGGCGCCGCTGACCGGCGTGCCGCTGCCCTTCATCTCCTCGGGCTCGTCGTCGTTGCTCGTGCTGCTGACGTCGATGGGGCTGCTGCTCAACGTGGCCGGCGGCGGGCGGAGCGACCTCAAGGCGGTCCGTACGACAGGATCCGGCCATGCGCGTGGTCATCGCAGCGGGCGGGACAGCGGGGCACGTGGTGCCGGCGCTCGCAGTGGCCGAAGCGCTGCGGGCTGACGGGCACGACGTCGTCTTCGTTGGGGGAGAGCGGGCCGAGGCCGAGCTCGTGCCGGCGGCCGGGTTCGAGCTGCGGCCGATCAACGTCCGCGGCCTCTCACGCAGCAATCCCTTCGCCGCCGCCTCCGCGGGCGCGCTCGCCGCTCGCGCGACCGCCGCGGCGGCGCGCATCCTGAAGGCCGAGCGCGCCGACGCGGTGCTCGGTGGCGGCGGCTACGTCGCCGGGCCGGTCGGCCTCGCGGCGGTCGCGCGGCGGGTGCCGCTCGTGCTCACGGAGGCCGACAGCCACCTCGGCATGTCGAACCGGATGCTCGCGCGCTTCGCCGTGCGGGTCTGCCTCGCGTTTCCGCTCGAGGGGCGCGAGCCGCCGCGGTTCGTCGTGACCGGGCGCCCGGTGCCGCCGCCGGCGACGGACCTCGTTGCGGCGCGGGCGCGGTTCGGGCTCTCGGAGGGGGAGCGGTGCGTGCTCGTCTTCGGCGGATCGCTGGGCGCGCGGTCGATCAACGAGGCCGCGATCGAGGCGTTCCGCGACGCCCCGTTCCGGGTGCTGCACGCGTGCGGCCGGCGCGACTACGAGGCGCTGGCGCCGCGCGTCCCCGGTCCCCACTACGTCCTCGAGCCCTACCTCGACCGGTTCGGCGAGGCGCTCCTGGCCGCGGACCTCTGCGTCGCGCGGTCGGGCGGGTCGGTGTTCGAGATCGCCGCGCACGGCTGCCCGGCGGTCCTCGTCCCGTATCCGCACGCGACCGCCGACCACCAGACGGGCAACGCGCGCTGGATGGAGCGCGGCGGGGCGGCGGTCGTGGTGCTCGACGACGCGCTGACCGGCTCGCGCCTGCGCGCGGAGGTCGACGGGCTGCTCGGCGATCCCGCGCGGCTGGCCGACATGGCAGCGGCGTCGCGCGCGCTGGCGCGACCGGACGCGGCGGAGCGGATCGCTGGCGAAGTCGTGGCCGCTGCGCAAGGATCGAGTGCATGAGCAGGATCGGCGCACGGGTCTTCGCCGCGATCTACGACCGGATGCTGCGCGACACCGAGGAGGCGGGCCTGCGCGAGCACCGCCGCGCGATCGTCGGGCAGGCGCGCGGCCGGGTGCTGGAGATCGGGGCCGGGACCGGGCTGAACCTGCCGCACTACGGGCCGGAGGCGACCGAGCTCGTGCTGAGCGAGCCGGAGGAGCCGATGGCGCGGCGGCTGCGGGCGCGGGCGACGAAGGGCGAGGTGGTCGACGCCGGGGCGGACGACCTGCCCTTCCCCGACGACTCCTTCGACACCGTCGTCTCCACCCTCGTGCTCTGCACCGTGCCCGACCAGGAGAGGGCGCTGGCCGAGGTCAAGCGGGTCCTCAAGCCGGATGGGCGGCTGCTCTTCCTCGAGCACGTGCGGTCGAACGACCCGAAGGTCGCGAAGTGGCAGGACCGGATGCTGCGGCCGTGGCGCTTCGTCGGCCACGGGTGCCACTGCAACCGCGACACCGCGGCCGCGCTGACCCGCGCGGGGTTCGAGGTCGAGCTGCAGGCGTGGCGGATGCCCAAGGCGCCGTCGATCGTGCGCCCGGCGATCGAGGGCGTGGCGACGCCGGCGGCCTCTTGACGGAGCCGTGGGCCGGCCGGCGGCTGCACGTCGTCGGGGTCGCCGGGGCGGGGATGAGCGCGTACGCGATCGTCTCGCGGGCGCTCGGCGCGGTCGTGACGGGGTCCGACCGGGCGGAGTCGCCGTACCTCGGGCGCGTGCGCGAGGCGGGGATCGAGCCCGCGATCGGGCACTCGGCGGCGAACCTGCCCGAGGGGGACGACGTCGAGGTCGTCGTCTCCACCGCCATCCCTTCTGACAACCCGGAGCGAGTGGCCGCCGCCGAGCGCGGGCTGCGCGTGCTGTCGCGGGCCGACCTCCTGGGCGAGCTGACGCGGCTGAAGAGGACGATCGCCGTCGCGGGCGCGCACGGGAAGACGACGACGTCCTCGATGATCGCCCACGCGCTGATCGGGTGCGGTCTCGATCCGGCGTACCTCATCGGCGGGACCCTCTCGACGACGGGCACGAACGCCGCGTGGGGGAGCGGACAGTGGCTCGTCGTCGAGGCCGACGAGTCCGACCGCAGCTTCCTCGCACTCGACGTCGACGTCGCCGTGGTCACGAACGTCGAGCTCGACCACCACACGGAATACGCCTCCCGCCTCGACCTCGACGAGGCCTTCCGGCAGTTCCTCGCTGGGGCGCCCGTCGCCGTCCTCCCGCCCGATCTCCTCGCTCTCCGCGCCGACGGGGAGACCCACGTCTTCGGCGACTGGGAAGGGCCCGACCTGGCCGTCCCCGGCGAGCACAACCGTCGGAACGCCTCCGCCGCGCTGACCGCCGCCCTCTGCGCAGGGGCCCCGCGGGAGCGGGCGGAAGGGGCCCTCTCGCTCTTCCGGGGCGCCGGCCGCCGCTTCGAGGTCCTCGGCGAGACGGCCGCGGGGGCGACCGTCGTCGACGACTACGCGCATCACCCGACCGAGGTGGCCGCGACGATCGCGGCCGCGCGGGAGTGGATGCAGGCCGCGCCGGCCGCGTCTCGGGGGAGGATCGTCGCCGTCTTCCAGCCGCATCTCTACTCGCGAACGCAACATCTCGCACGCGAGTTCGGCAAGGCGCTCGCCGCGGCCGACCTGCCGGGGGTGCTCGAGGTCTACCCGGCGCGCGAGCGGGCCGAGGACTTCCCCGGCGTCTCCGGCCTGCTGATCGCCGAGGCGGCGGCCGACGCGGGCGGAGGGAAGCCCGTCCTCTGGCTGCCCGGCTTCGACGTCGCCGAGCGCGCCCTCGCCGCCGAGCTGCGCGAGGGGGACCTCCTCCTCGTCGTCGGCGCCGGCGACGTGGACGCGCTCGGGCGACGGCTCGTCGGCTAGGCGCCCGGCGGGGGAGGACCCCGGCGAGGGGGGGCGGAGGGTCGGTCGAGCGGGGTCGCGGAAGGAGTTATGGCGACGAGGGCGAATCGGCCTTTGGATGCGCCGCCTGTCCACCCTCCCGCCGCGCGGGTGGCTGCTTGCCGCCGCCGGCATCCTCGCCGTCCTCGTCGCCGGGTTCTTCTGGCTGCGCGAGTCGTCGCTGGTCGGGGTCGACAACGTCACGATCACGGGGGCGAGCGGGCCGGACGCCCCGCGGATCGAGGCCGCGCTGCGATCCGTCGCCCGCGACATGACCACCCTCCACGTCGAGCAGGGCGAGCTGGAGGAGGCCGTCGAGCGCTTCCCGACCGTCGCCGACCTGCGCGTCGAGAGCGACTTCCCGCACGGGCTGAAGGTCGAGGTCATCGAGCGCGAGCCGGTGGCGATCATCACCCAGGGCGACGACAAGATGCCCGTCCTCGCCGGCGGCACCGTCCTCAGAGGCGCCACCGCGCCCGACGACCTCCCGCAGATCGACGAGGAGCGCCCCGAGCAGGTCCTCCAGCTCCTCGGCGCCGCCCCCCGGCCGCTCCTGCGCCGCGCCGAGCGCGCCTTCGCCGGGCCGAAGGGGCTGACGGTCCGCATGGCCGAGGGCCCGATCATCTACTTCGGCGGCGCCACCGACCTCCCGGCGAAGTGGGCGGCCGCCGCCCGCGTCCTCGCCGACCCGACGGCGGAGGGGGCGACCTACGTCGACGTCCGCGTCCCGCAGCGAACTGCCGCGGGCGGGCTCGCCCCGGTCGACGAGGAGAGCGAGGAGGAGCTCGCTCCCGGCGTCACCACGGGCACGCTCGCCCCCGGCGCGACGCCCCCGCCGGACCCCGCCGCGCAGGCGGGGACAGACCCCGCGGCCGGGGCGGGGACAGACCCCGCCGCGCCGCAGGGGACAGACCCCGCGGCGGCGGGGACAGACCCCGCCGCGGGCGCCACGACCGCTCCCGCGCCGACGCCCTGACCCCACCCTCAACCTCGACCTGAGGTAGATCACACCGAGATCGCGTTTCTCCTGCTCACATCGAGAGTTGCCCGATCTGCAAGTGCGCTTGCAGCGCTAGACTTCGCGTTGACTTTCGTCGTTGCCCGTGCATACCGTGGTTTGCGCCCTCCGGGGCACCCTCGGGCTGGAAACCCTCAACGCTAACTCAAGGGTCGGACGCCAAACATGGAATCGAGCGGCAGCTACCTAGCCGTCATCAAGGTCGTCGGTGTCGGCGGCGGTGGAACCAACGCGGTCAACCGCATGGTCGACGCCGGCCTGCGCGGCGTCGAGTTCATCGCGGCGAACACCGACGCCCAGGCGCTCGCCATGTGCGACGCCGACATCAAGCTGAACATCGGGCACGAGCTGACCAAGGGCCTCGGCGCCGGCGCCAGCCCCGAGATCGGCACCGGTGCCGCGCACGAGTCGCGCGACGACATCAAGGAGGCGCTCAAGGGCGCTGACATGGTGTTCGGCACCGCGGGCGAGGGCGGCGGCACGGGCACCGGCGCCGCGCCGGTCATCGCCGAGATCGCCAAGGAGGAGATCGGCGCGCTGACCGTCGGCGTCGTCACGAAGCCGTTCGGCTTCGAGGGCACCCAGCGCACGCGCCAGGCCGAGGAGGGGATCGCGCGCCTGCGCGAGGTCGTCGACACGCTCATCGTGATCCCGAACGAGAAGCTCCTGGCCATCGTCGAGCGCCGCACGAGCATCCTCGACGCCTTCCGCCTCGCCGACGACGTCCTGCGCCAGGGCGTCCAGGGCATCACCGACCTGATCACGATCCCCGGCCTGATCAACCTCGACTTCGCCGACGTGCGGACGATCATGTCCGACGCCGGCTCCGCGCTCATGGGCATCGGCATGGGCTCCGGCGAGTCCCGGGCCGCCGAGGCCGCCAAGACCGCGATCTCGAGCCCGCTGCTCGAGGAGTCGGTCGAGGGCGCCACCGGCGTGCTGCTGAACATCACGGGCGGGCGCGACCTGGGCCTCTTCGAGGTCAACGAGGCCGCCGAGATCGTCTCGAGCGCCTCCAGCAGCGACTCGAACATCATCTTCGGCGCCGTCATCGACGAGTCGATGGGCGAGGACGTCCGCGTCACCGTCATCGCGACCGGCTTCGACCGCGCGGGCCGGCCTCGTGCCGTTCGCGACGAGCTGCGCAGCGGCCGGCGCGATCGCGAGGTCCGCCTCGACGATCGCCAGCGCTCGTCGCTCGAGATCTCCGACGACGACATCGACATCCCGCCCTTCCTGCGGGACCGCTAGCCGCCCCCCGGGCGCTCAGCCCGGATTTCGAAAGATCATCACTTTCGGGGATTGCATTCCGTCCTCGGACCCTGAGAGTGTCGGCACGTGCAGAAGCCGACGAAGATGACCACGGATGAGTTGGAAGAGCACCTGTCGCTGCTGAAGGTCGCGTCGCGCGAGGATCTGGACGAGCTCCTCACCGACCTGCTCTGCCACGTCTACCGGACCAAGGACTCCCAGAACAGCTAGCCGGCCCGCGCGGGGCGCCGCCCCCGTCGCGACTCGCAGCCGGCCAGCAGGTCGACGCGGTCCGCCCGGACGCGATCGCGTCCGCCCCCGCACGAGACGCGGTCCCGCCGCCGGTTGACCGCGTCGATCCGGTCGTCGCCCGCCCCGCCGCTCAGCCGGTTGCGGCCCGCGCCGCCGCGCAGGACGTCGCGCCCGCGGCCACCCGACAGCCGGTCGTCCCCCGCGCCGCCGCGCAGGCAGTCGTCGCCGTCGCCGCCGAGCAGGGTGTCCGGGCCGGCGAGCCCCTCGAGGACGTCGCCGAACGGGCTTCCCCGCAGGACGTCGCGCACCGGGCTGCCGCGCAGCGCGTTGGCGCACGGGCCGGGCGCCGGCCCGACCGGGACCGGGACGAGCGGCGGGCCAGGCGGCGGCTGGGGCGGGGGATCGCCTCCGGGTGGTGGCGGTGGCGCCGGCTCGCCCGGGCCCTCGCCGCCCGAAGGGGACGTCGCCTCCGGCGGCGGGTCGAAGGCGATGGCCACGATCGGCTCCGGCGACGCGCCGCGCACGGCGATGTGCCCGGTCTCCATGTCGACCGTGACCAGCTCGGCGACGCTGTCGGCGCCGACCACCCGCTCGCGGATGCCGTACAGCTCGTCGCCCGCCGCGAAGCTCAGCGCGAGGAAGCTCCCCCCGTCGCCGTCGAGGGTGGCGTGCGGGGTGAACCTGACCGAGTGCTTGTCGACCTGCCGCAGCTCGCCGTCGTCGGCCGACGCGAACCACAGCCGGTTCTGCGCCGAGCCGGCGAGCGCCCCGCGCCTCGCGTCGCTGCTCGGCCCCATCCTCGTCGCGAACCAGTTCGTGCCGTCGATGAACTCGAGGCCGTGGTAGTCGGGCAGCGACCACCCGTAGATCTCGCCCGCCGGCGTGATGGCCAGGATCAGGCCGTCGCCGCCGCTCGGCTCGAAGGCCGTGGGCGTCCCCGCGCCGCTCTCCTTGTCGATCGTGACGATGCGACCGGCGTCGGAGGCCGCGTCGGGCCGGACCGAGCCGTAGAGCGTGCCGCTGCGCGGGTCGACGGCGAGGCTCCACACGGCGTAGCCGATCGGGCCGACCGGTGTCGCGGTGGCGTCTGCCGGATCGACCGTGTAGAGGTTGGCGCCGTCGGAGCCGTAGAGCGTCTGCGCGGCGGTCGCGGGCGCGGCGAAGGCCAGCGCCGCCGCGAGGAACACCGGCAGGGCCACGGTGACTCCCGCTCGGCGCCGCACGCGGCGAGCGTAAGGCGGCCCGGATGCCCGCGCAAGCGCGCGCGGGCACGCGCCAGCGCCGTTGGTAGCCTCGGCTGGTCCGATGGCCGCCTCCGCCGACACGCTGAAGCGCACCCCTCTGCACGCGCGGCACGTCGAGGCGGGCGCCCGGATGGTGCCGTTCGCCGGCTGGGAGATGCCCGTCCAGTACGAGGGGATCAAGGCCGAGCACCTGGCCGTCCGCCGCGCCGCCGGCGTGTTCGACGTCAGCCACATGGGCGAGATCGAGACGCGCGGGCCCGGGGCGCGCGAGATCCTCCAGCGCCTGCTCTCCAACGACGTCGAGAAGATCGCCGTCGGCGGCGCGCAGTACAGCGTCCTGTGCAGGGAGGACGGCGGCGTCCTCGACGACCTCTTCACCTACCGCCTCGGCGAGGAGCGCTACCTCACCGTCACCAACGCCTCGAACCACGACAAGGACCTCGCGTGGTTCCAGACGCACGCCGGCGAGGTGGAGGGCGCGGAGGTCGTCGATCGAGCGAAGGACCTGGCGATGCTCGCCGTCCAGGGCCCGGCCGCGCGCGGGATCGTCGCCGAGGTGCTCGGCGCGGAGCTGCCGGCGAGGTTCAAGACAGAGGAGATCGACGGGATCCTCGTGTGCGGCACCGGCTACACGGGCGAGGACGGGGTCGAGCTGCTGCTGCCGGGGGAGCGGGCCGTCGGCGTGTGGGACGAGGTCGTGGAGAGGGGCGCGCAGCCGGTCGGCCTCGCCGCGCGCGACACGCTGCGCCTCGAGGTCTGCTTCCACCTCTACGGCAACGACCTGATGGAGGAGCGGGGCCCGATCGAGGCCGGCCTCGGGTGGTGCTGCAAGGAGGACACGGGGTTCATCGGCAGCGAGGCCGTGGCGAAGGCGCGCGCCGACGGGCCGGAGGAGAAGCTCGCCCCCTTCGTCATGACCGGCCCGGGCATCGCCCGCCAGGACAACGCGGTCGTGGGCGGCGGCGTGGTCACGAGCGGCACGCTCAGCCCCTGCATGCAGGTCGGCATCGGCATGGCCTACCTGCCCGCCGACAAGGCCGAGCCCGGAACCGAGATCGAGATCGACGTCCGGGGGAAGGTCCGCCCCGCGCGCGTGGAGACCAAGCCGCTGTACCGACCGGAGGAGAGCTAGATGGCCGAGGCCTCGTACCCCGACGACCTGCTGTACCACCCAGAGCACGACTGGGTCCGCATGGACGGCGACGTCGCGACCTTCGGGATCACCTGGTTCGCGCAGGACGCGCTGGGCGAGGTCGTCTTCTTCGATCCCCCCGAGGTCGGCTCGAGCGTCACGGCGGGCGAGTCGTACGCTGAGGTGGAGTCGGTCAAGGCGGTCTCCGACGTCATCGCGCCCCTCAGCGGCGAGATCGTCGAGGTCAACCTGGGGCTGGCCGAAAGCCCCGAGACGATCAACGACGACCCGTACGGGGAGGGCTGGCTCGTGAAGGTCAAGCTCTCCGACCCGGCCGAGAAGGATTCGCTCCTCGACCAGGCCTCGTACGTACAGAGCTTGGAATGAGCAAGTACACCGCCGTCACCGACGATGACCTGCGCGAGATGCTCGCGACGATCGGCGTGGGCTCGATCGACGAGCTGTTCGCCGCGCTCGTCCCCGAGGGCGTGCGCCTGGAGCAGCCGCTCGACCTGCCCGGCGGCATGACCGAGCAGGACGTCTACGACCACCTGCGCGAGCTCGCCGCCCGCAACGTGTCGGCCGAGGACGAGATCACGTTCCTCGGCGCCGGCATGTACGACACGTACGTCCCGGCGATCGTCGACATGCTCACCACGCGGTCGGAGTTCCTGACCCCGTACACGCCGTACCAGCCCGAGGTCTCCCAGGGGAACCTCCAGGTGATGTTCGAGTACCAGACGGCGATCTCCGAGCTCACGGGGCTGCCCGTGTCGAACGCCTCGGTGTACGAGGGCCCGAGCGCCGTCGGCGCCGCCGGGTACCTCGCGAAGCTCACGAACGGCC
>DASVRH010000345.1:0-9305 GCA_036388715.1 Solirubrobacteraceae bacterium
TCGATCACCTCCCCGACGTCGCCGCCTACGGCGCCGCGCTGCGCGAGCTGCGCCGCGTGCTCTCGCCGGGCGGCGTCCTGGTCGCGACGGCCGACAACCGGGCCAACGCGTTCGACTGGCTGCTGCACCTCGCCGGCCGCACCCGCCTCGTCCCCTTCGAGCTCGGCCCGTCCGTGACCCTCGCGGAGCTCGAGCTGCTGGTGCGCCGCGCGGGGTTCGACGTCGTCGATCGCGCCCACCTCGTCCCGGCGCCGCGCGCCGTGGCGACGGTGCTGGTCCGGATCGCGCGGCGGCTCGCCGGCGACCGCGGCGTCGCGGCGGTGCTCCGCGCCTTCGCCGCGCTAGGCCGGCGCGCGCCCGGGCGGATGGCCTGCTTCGTCGCCGTCCGCGCCGTCCGCCGCGGCTAGGTCGCGGCCTCCGCCACGCCCAGCGCCTCGTCGAGGACGCCGAGCCCCCGCTCGAGCTCCTCGTCGGCGACGACGTGCGGGACGAGGATGCGGATGACGTTGCCGTCGTAGCCGCAGGACAGGAGGATCAGCCCGCGCTCGCGGGCGGCCTGCGTCGTCGCGAACGCCTGGTCGCGATCGCCGAGCTCCATCGCGAGCATCGGGCCGAGCCCGCGCACCTCGCTGACGATCGCGTGCTGCGCCGCCATGTCGTCGAGCCGCGCGCGGAGCGTCTGCCCGAGGCGCTCGGTCCGCTCGCGGAACTCCGGCGTGGCGACCATGTCGAGCACGGCGATCGCGGCCGCGCACGAGAGCGGGTGGCCGCCGAAGGTCCCGCCCAGGCCGCCCTTCTCCGGCGCGTCCATGATCTGCGCGCGCGCGGTGATGGCGGCGAGGGGCATCCCGCCGCCCAGCGACTTGCCGCTGACGAGGACGTCGGGCTCGACGCCCATGTGCTCGATCGCCCAGACCGGCCCGGTGCGGCCCATGCCGGCCTGGACCTCGTCGTCGACGTAGAGGATCCCGTGCTCGTCGCACGTCGCCCGCAGCGCGCGCACGAACTCGGGCGGCATCGGGATGAAGCCGCCCTCGCCCTGCACGGGCTCGAGCACCATGCACGCGACGTCGCCGGGGTCGACGTCCTCCTTGAAGATCGCCTGGAGCCCGTCGAGCGCGTCCTCGGTCGTGATGCCGCGGACCGGGTACGGCGCCGGCGCGCGGTAGA
This sequence comes from Solirubrobacteraceae bacterium, assembly GCA_036388715.1. Taxonomy (GTDB): domain Bacteria; phylum Actinomycetota; class Thermoleophilia; order Solirubrobacterales; family Solirubrobacteraceae; genus CADCVT01. Next base: position 1,171 of record DASVRH010000345.1, read on the forward strand.
CCTCGCCGGCCAGCGGGCCGAACCCGTGCTTGTACGGGTGGACCTTCGTCGTCATCGCCATCGTCAGGTTCGTGCGCCCGTGGAAGCCGCGGTCGAAGACGATCACCGCGCGGCGGCCGGTGAAGGCGCGTGCGACCTTCACGGCGTTCTCGACCGCCTCCGCCCCCGCGTTGACGAGCAGCGACTTCTGGTCGGAGCCGCGGCACGGCGAGAGGTCGGCGAGCCGCCGGCAGACCTCGACGTACGGCTCGTACATGGCGACCATGAAGCACTGGTGCAGGTACTTGTCGGCCTGCTCGTGGATCGCGGCCACGACCTCGGGTGGCGTCTGTCCGAAGTTCAGGCAGCCCAGGCCGCCGGCGAAGTCGACGTAGGTCGTGCCGTCGGCGTCGGTGAGCGTCGCGCCGCTCGCGCGCTCGACGACGATCGGCGGCGTCGCCACCGCGCCCGACACGTAGCGCTGGCGGAGGTCACTGACGGATTGGGCGTCCATGTCGCGACCCTATCGGCGGGCGGGCGATACGTTCCGGAGCGATCATGCACCACCGTCCCGCCGACTCGTCCAAGACGCCGCGCTTCACCGGTCCGCGGACGTTCATGCGGCTGCCGCACGTCACCGACCTCGAGGGCGTCGACGTGGCGGTGTGCGGGATCCCCACCGACGACGCGGTGTCGTTCAAGTCGGGCGCCCGCTTCGGGCCGGAGGCGATCCGCAGCGCCTCGGTGCTCCTGCGCCCGTACAACCCGCGGCTGAAGGTCGACGTCGTCGAGGCGCTGTCGATGGTCGACTACGGCGACGCCCCGACCGTGCCGGGCTACCACCTCGAGTCGCTGGAGCGCATCGAGGCCTTCCTGCGCCCGGTGCACGAGGCGGGCGTCGTCCCGTTGTGCCTCGGCGGCGACCACTCGATGGTGCTCGCCGAGCTGCGCGCGGCGGCCGCGACACACGGCCCGCTGGCGCTCGTCCACCTCGACGCGCACGCCGACGTCTGGGACTCCTACTACGGCGTGAAGCACTTCCACGGCACGGTGTTCCGGCGCGCCGCCGAGGAGGGGCTGATCGACCCGGCCCGCTCGGTCCAGGCCGGCATGCGCGGGACGCTCTACGGCGAGAGCGACGTCGAGGAGCCGCGCTCGCTCGGCTTCGAGGCGATCTACATGGAGGAACTGGAGACGCTCTCGCCCGAGGAGTACGGCGCCCACGTGCGCGCGCGGGTCGGCGACGCCCCCGCCTTCCTGTCCTTCGACGTGGACTTCGTCGACCCCGCGTTCGCCCCCGGCACGGGCACGCCCGAGGTCGGGGGGCCGACGAGCGCGCAGGCGATGGCCTACCTGCGCGCGGTCGCCGGGATCGACTTCCGCGGCTTCGACTGCGTCGAGATGTCGCCGCCGTACGACCCGAGCGGGATCACGGCGTGGCTGGCCGCCAGCGCGTGCCACGAGATGCTGTCGCTGCTCGCCCTCCATCGGGCCCCCTGACAGGTTCAGGGTGGGGGTTCAGGGGGGTCCCCTGAGGTACGGGGAGCCGAACACCGGCACAGTCACCGGCATGCTCTTCCCTCTCCCTCGCACCGCAGCCCCCGCCGGCGTCACCATCCGGCCCGCCACCGTCGCCGACGAGTCGGGCATCGCCCACGTCGCGGCGCTCGACAGCGCCCGCCCGCCCCGCGGGACGGTCCTCGTCGCCACCGACCACGCCGGCATCGTCGCCGCGCTCGGCGTCGAGGACGGCACCGTCGTCGCCGACCCATTCGCGCGCACCGCGGACGTCGTCGACCTGCTCCGCCGCCGCGCCGGCCACGTCGGCAGGGAGCGGCCTACCATCCGCGCGCGATGGATCCCGCGCGTGGCCACTGGCTGAAGGCGCTCGGCCACGCCAGGTGGTCGCTGCCCGACGCGTGGCTCGAGGACGAGCGGGGCGCCGAGCGCCTGCGCCGCACCGGCTTCCCCCGCCGGCCGCGGATCGAGCCCGGCGACCGGCTCGTCTACTACGCGTCGGGGTGGAAGCGGGTCTTCGCGCTCGTCGAGGCGATCGCGCCGCCCGACGACGAGCATCCGATCTCGACGCGGTGGCCGTGGACGGTGCCCGTCGAGCCGCTGCTGGTCGTCCCGCTCCTGGAGAACGCGCCGCCCGTGGAGGCGCTCGGGATCCCGCCGCGGTCGATGTCGCAGCAGTCCCACATCAGGATCACGCCGGAGCAGTACGCGCGCGCCGTCGAGGCGATGGCGAGCCTCGCCTAGGCTCTGGCGCATGGCGCACGGCACGCACGACTTCGAGGACGACGCGCGCAACGACGGGATCCTCGTCTGGGTGAACGGGGAGCTCGTGCCGCGCGAGCGCGCGGTCGTGTCCGTGTTCGACTCGGGCTTCGTGCTCGGCGACGGCGTGTGGGAGGGCCTGCGCGTGCGGTCGGGCCATCCCGCGTTCCTCGAGCGCCACCTCGACCGCCTGTTCGAGGGCGCGAAGGCGATCATGCTCGACGTCGGCCGCAGCCGCGACGAGCTGACGCAGGCGATCTACGCGACGCTGCGCGCCAACGAGATGACCGACGGCGTGCACGTGCGCCTGATGGTCACCCGCGGCGTCAAGCGCACGCCCTACCAGGACCCGCGCGTGACGATCGGCCCCGCGACCGTCGTGATCATCGCCGAGCACAAGGAGCCGCTGCCGGCGACCGTGACCGACGGCATCACGCTCTTCACGACCCACGTTCGCCGCGCGGCGCCGGACACGCTCGACCCCAAGCTCAACGCGCACTCGAAGCTCAACGACATCACCGCTTGCATCCAGGCGTACACCGCCGGCGCCGACGAGGCGCTGATGCTCGACCCGCACGGCTTCGTGGCGACGTGCAACTCGACGCACTTCTTCATCGTCGCCGGCGACGAGGTGCTCACCTCGGACGGCCGCTACACGCTCGCCGGCATCACGCGCGCGAACGTGCTCGAGATCTGCCGGGCGAACGGGATCCCCTCGCGCGAGACGACGTTCAGCCTCACCGACGTCTACTCGGCACGCGAGGCGTTCGTGACCGGGACGTTCGCGGGCGTCGTCCCGGTCCGCTCGGTCGACGGCCGCACGATTGGCGAAGGCCGCCGCGGGCCGGTGGTCGAGCGCCTCCAGGGCCTCTACCGCGAGCTCGTCGACGCCGACGTCGCCTCCCGCACGGCGCCATGAGCGACGTCGTGCGCGTGGCCATGTGGTCGGGCCCACGGAACATCTCGACCGCCATGATGCGCTCGTTCGAGAACCGGCCCGACACCGTCGTGGTCGACGAGCCGCTCTACGCGGCCTACCTGTCGCGGACCGGCGTCGAGCACCCGATGCGCGACGAGGTCATCGCCTCCCAGCCCACCGACCTGGCCGACGCGGTCGCGGAGCTCGGCAAGCCGCTGCCGCCCGGGCGCGGCGTCCACTACGCCAAGCACATGGCGCACCACGTCTCGCGCGACATGGACCTGGGCTGGACGCTCGGCTTCCGCAACGTGCTGCTCATCCGCGACCCCGACGAGGTCGTCGCCTCGTACGTGCGCGCGCGGGAGTCGTGCGAGCCCGAGGACGTCGCCATCCCCCAGCAGGGCTGGCTGCTGGAGCTGTGGGACGAGCACGGCGTCGAGGTGCCGATCATCGACGCCGGCGACTTCCTCCGCGCGCCCGAGGCGCACCTGCGGCGGCTGTGCGACTGGCTCGGGATCCCGTTCACCGACCGGATGCTCTCCTGGCCCGCCGGGCCGCGCGACTCGGACGGCGTCTGGGCCCCGCACTGGTACGCGGCGGTGTGGAGGTCGACCGGCTTCGAGCCCTGGCGTCCGCGGGAGATCTCGCTCTCACCCCACGACGCCGCGGTGGCCGACGCGTGCCGCCCTACCTACGCGGCGTTGCACGCCCGCCGGCTCTCCGTCTGAGCACGCCGCGCACGAGCAGCGCGCCCGCCACGAGCAGGGCGAGCACGGCGAGGAACGCGAGGATCGGCGCGACGAACGCGACCGCGACGAGCCCCAGCGACCCGAGGTCCTCGCCGAGCGAGACGAACGGGTTCGCGGTGCCCGCCGTCCCCACCGTCGATCCGCCGCGGAAGGCGGCGCGCTCGAGGTGCACGGAGCCCGCGACGAGCGCGCCGATCACGACCGCCGCGACGGTCGGCAGGTCGGTCTCGGCGCCTGTCTGGCCGGTGAAGAGGATCGCGCCCGACGCGGGGGCGACGACGCCGCCGACGACGTGCAGCACGTGGTCGACCGCCGGGACCTTGTCGCCCACGAAGTCGGCCGCGGTCAGCGCGCCGAGGGCGGCGAGCCATCCGGTGCCCTCGAGGTCGCCGAACGGGTCCCCGAGGTCCACGACGCCCCAGCGGGCGAGCAGGGCGGAGACGAGGAGCGGCAGCCAGGGGTTGAGCCCCGCGGCGCCCGAGAGCCCGGACGCCGCGAAGAGGCTCCCGATCGCGGTGGCGGTGTCCACGCGGGTCTAGTCGCCGCCGGACGCGCCGCCCGAGCCGCCGCTCGCCGAGGCCATCTCCTCGTCGCGCGCGCCCTGGTCGGCCTCGTCGCCGACGATCGGCCCGCCCTCGGGCCCGGGTGACGGCACCGACGAGGCCGAAGGACCGATCAGCGCCTCGATCTCCGCGACCCGCTCGGCGGACAGCCGGCGCCACGACGGGTCGTAGCCGAAGACCTCCTCGAGGCTCATCGTCGAGAACAGCTCGCCGACGATCTCGACGTGGTCGGGCGTCATCAGCGCCGGGTGGCGGGCGCCGCACGAGCGCGACAGCGACAGCAGCTCGCCGCGCAGCGCGCGCACGTAGTTCGCCGCGCGCGCCGACTTGAGCGTCGGATCGAGGCCGCGCATGAGCCAGCGGTTCTGCGTCGCGACGCCGGTCGGGCACTGGCCGGTGTGGCAGCGCTGGGCCTGGATGCACCCGATCGCGAGCATCGCCTCGCGCCCGACGCTCACGGCGTCCGCGCCGAGCGCGAAGGCGAAGAGCGCGGTGTCGGGCAGGCCGCAGCGGCCCGCCGCGATGAAGAAGACGTCGTCGGCGACACCCGCCTCGGAGAAGACGCCGAACACGCGCGAGAACGCGATCTTGAACGGCAGCGCCATGTGGTCGGAGAAGGTCAGCGGCGCCGCGCCGGTGCCGCCCTCGGCGCCGTCGATCTGGATGTGGTCGGGGCCGCCGCCCGTGGCCTGCATCCGCGCCGCGAGCTGCTCCCAGAACTCCATCCGGCCCACCGCCGACTTGATCCCGACCGGCAGCCCGGTCGCGTCGGCGATGCGCTCGATGAACTCGATCATCTCGTCGACGCTGCCGAACGCCGTGTGGCGCGCGGGCGAGACGCAGTCGCGACCCTCGGGGACGCCGCGGATGGCGGCGATCTCCGGCGTCACCTTGCAGCCGGGGAGCATCCCGCCGAGGCCCGGCTTGGCGCCCTGGGAGAGCTTGATCTCGATGGCGCGCACCGGCGCCTCGGCGATGCGCTCCTGGAGGCGCTCGAGCGAGAAGCGCCCGTCCTCGGTGCGGCAGCCGAAGTACCCGGTGCCGATCTGGTAGACGAGCTCGCCGCCGTGCTTGTGCGCGGGCGCGAGGCCGCCCTCGCCGGTGTTGTGCAGGCACGGCGCCAGCGCCGCGCCGCGGTTGAGCGCCTCGACCGCGACGGGCGACAGCGACCCGTACGACATCCCGCTGATGTTCACCACCGACGGCCGGAACGCGTGGCGCCGGCCGTGCGACGCGCCGAGCACCTTCGCCGCGGGAACGCGGTACTCGGGCGCCGAGCCCGTCGTCTCTGCCTGCGGCGGCGCCTCGGGGAACGTCGTCTGCTTCAGCACGAGCAGCCCGCCCTGCACGTTCTCGAGGTCATTGTCGGTGCCGAAGCCGAAGGTGTTGATCTCCTTCTTCGACGAGGCGTAGACCCAGCGGCGCTGGTCGCGGGAGAACGGCCGCTCCTCGTCGTTGGAGGTGACGATGTACTGCCGCAGCTCCGGCCCGACCTCCTCGAGCAGGTAGCGGAAGTGCCCGACCACCGGGAAGTTGCGCAGGATCGCGTGCCGCCGCTGGAGCAGGTCGTGACCCGCCACGCCCGCCAGCGCGGCGCCGGCGGCCGCGCTCCCGATGCGGCGAAGGGCTCCCACGGGGAGCCTGTACCCGTCCGGGGAGCGATCATCACCGCGTGCGCTGGCTCACGGCCTCTCTCGAAGACGTCCCGGACGGCGACGACTGGCTCGGCCCGCGCGAGCGCGAGATCCTCGCGACCCTCGACGGCGAGCGCAGGCGCGCGGACTGGCGGCTGGGCCGGTGGGCGGCCAAGCAGCTACTCGGGGACCCCGCGATCGAGATCCTCCCGGCCGCGGACGGCGCGCCTGAGGCGTCGGGCGTGAGCCTGTCGATCGCCCACCGCCGCGGCCGTGCGCTCGTGGCGTGCGCCGACGGCCCCGTCGGGTGCGACCTCGAGCCGCTGCGCGACGACCGCGACGTGACGCGGCACGTCGCGCACGAGGCCGCCGCGAAGGCCCTGCGCCGCGGCCTGCTCGACGGCGGCTCTCCGCGTGTCGAGCGCGACGGTGCCACGTTCGTCGTGCGCTGGCCCGACGGCGCCGAGGCCCGCGGCACCTGGTGGATCGACGACGGCTGGGCGATGGCCGTCACCGGCCCCCGGGGGATCAGGGTGCAGATGTAGGGGTTCCCCCGATGTGCCGGAGTTCGGGGGGGTCCACTATGCGCTCATGCCCACTTCGAACATCGCCTCCCGAGCCGGACGCTGGTCCGCTCGGCATCGCCGCAAGGCGATCGTGGGCTGGCTGCTGTTCGTCGTGCTCGCCGTCGGCATCGGCGGCGCCGTCGGCACGCAGACCCTCGGCTCCTACGAGAAGGGGACCGGCGAGTCCGGCCGCGCCGACACGGTCCTCCACGACGCGGGCATCGACGACGCCGCCACCGAGACCATCCTCGTCACCGCGCCGAAGGACCGCACGATTCACGCGCCGATCGTCAAGGACGCCATCGCCCAGATCGAGGCCGCCGCGCGCCGCAGCGGCAAGGTGTCCGTCGTCCGCGAGCCGCAGATCAGCTCGGACCGCGGCACCGCGCTCATCCAGCTCCAGCTCAAGGGCGACGTCGAGGAGGCCGGCGACGCCGTCACCCCGATCTCCGCGGCGCTCGACCACGCCCGCGCTACGCACCTCGGCGTCGGCATCGAGCAGACGGGCGACGGCTCGATCATGAAGGCCTACGACGACACGATGAAGTCGGACTTCCAGCAGGCCGAGCTCTTCAGCGTGCCGATCACCTTCGCGATCCTCTTCCTCGCGTTCGGCGCGCTCGTCGCCGCGGGCATCCCCGTCCTGCTCGGCCTGACCGCGGTGGCCGCGGGCATGGGCCTGATCGCGATCCCGAGCCACCTCCTCCCCGTCGAGGAGTCCTCGGCCTCGGTGATCCTGCTGATCGGCCTGGCCGTCGGCGTCGACTACGCCCTCTTCTACCTGCGCCGCGAGCGCGAGGAGCGAGCCGCCGGCCGCGAGGCCGAGGCCGCGCTCGAGGCCGCCGCCGCCACCTCGGGCCGCGCGATCCTCGTCTCCGGCTTCACCGTGATGGCCTCGGTCGCCGGCATGTTCGCGGCCGGGAACAAGTGGTACTCGTCCTACGCCCTGGCGATCATGATCGTCGTCGCGATCGCGATGGCCGGCTCGGTCACCGTCCTCCCCGCCCTGCTCTCGAAGCTCGGCGACCGCGTCGAGCGCGGGCGGCTGCCCTTCGTCAAGCGGCGCGAGATCAGGGCCGGCGAGGCCGGGCGCCTGTGGAGCGCGCTGCTCGAGCGCGTGCTGCGCCGCCCGCTCGTCTCCGCCGTCGCCGCCGTCGCCGTCCTCGTCGCGCTCGCCGCCCCCGTCACCGGCCTCGACCTCCGCGAGCAGGGCATGAAGTCGCTGCCGCAGGACATGGCCGCCGTCAAGACCTTCGAGAAGGCGCAGGAGGCCTTCCCCGGCGGCAGCCGCCCGGCGATGGTCGTCGTGCAGGCGCGCGACGTCACCGCCCCGCCCGTCCAGGACGCGATCGCCAAGCTCCGCGAGGCCGCCGACGACGCCCGCGACATCGCCGCCCCCACCGGCGTCGACATCAGCCGCGACAAGACCGTCGCCCGCATCGCCG